>NZ_JAUBVK010000029.1:68329-94669 GCF_036705795.1 Microcoleus sp. ARI1-B5 | reverse complement strand
TTTAAGAAACTAATCAAAATGTCTTTGCTGTCAGCAGAGCCGAAGATTTTTTTAAAGGCAAAGTCGGTTTTGGGGTTGATAAAACTCATGGCTTTTTGAATTTATTAGAGGTTGATAAGTTGAGGTTAGTGTTATTTAAGCTATCTAACTATTATACAATTTTGTCGGTTGGGTTCGCGGACATCGCCCAAACCCACCCCCCAGATGGATGCCAGCCCTGAGTCCGCGCCTGGAGAGTCAATCTAAAATCGAAAAATGGAAAATCTCAAATCGACCCAGCCCCTCAGTCATTTTTCCCAAACAGCTAACTCAGGAACGTTTCGCGAATGGTAAGGTCATGGTAGACAGAGCACCTCAAGTCTGCTAAAAAAAACAGCTATGAAGTTTGTCTGCGTTCTATCCCCTCAACGGTTGCTTTCTGCTGGTATCGCATTGCTCTGGGCGATCGAGTGCGGCGCTATTCTCGCTCCCAATGGGGCCGCGGCCAATGCTCCCGGGCAAATTTATTCGTCGGGGCCGCCGAAAATCCTCGCTAGTAACGATGTTAGTTGCAACGGGGCCCGATCGCCCGAAACTCGCTGTGCAGTCGGCGGTTTGTTCGTCAAGACTCAAAATACAGCCAGAGAACAAGTCTTTCCTCTCAAGCGGACTGAAGTTAAAGCGAAAATTGCCGGCAATATCTCCCGCGTCGAAGTTGTTCAGAAATTTGAAAATCCTTTTCCCGAATCTTTAGAAGCTGTTTATGTATTTCCTCTGCCCGACGAAGCGGCGGTGGACGACATGGAAATTAAAATCGGCGATCGCACTATTAAAGCTGATATCAAACGCCGCGAGGAGGCTTTGGAAATTTACCAAAAAGCCCGAGAGCAAGGCCGGACTGCGGGTTTGTTGGAACAAGAACGATCTAATATTTTTACTCAGTCTCTGGCTAATATCAAACCGGGAGAAAAGATTGAAGTTACGATTCGCTACACCGAGAGTCTCAAATTTGCCGGCGGCGATTACGAATTTGTGTTTCCCACAGTGGTAGGCCCGCGCTATATTTCGCAAAATACGACCGATGCCGATCGCATTAACCCGCCTGTTTTGTTTCCCGGCACGCGATCGGGTCACGATATCGCCGTGAAGGTAGAAATAGATGCCGGAGTTGCGATCGGCGATGTCCGCTCTACTTCCCATCAAATTACCACAGACCGCAGCGGCAACATTGTGCAAGTCCAATTAGCCAATTCTGACACAATTCCCAATAAAGATTTAATTTTGCGCTATCGAGTAGCGGGCGAAAATACCCGCTCAACAATCTTGACTCAATCCGACAAGCGGGGCGGGCATTTTGCTACTTATTTGATTCCGGCTTTAAATTATAAAGCTAATGAAATTGTACCGAAAGATGTCGTGTTTCTGATGGATACTTCCGGCTCTCAGCAGGGCGAACCGCTGGCAAAATCTAAGGAGTTGATGCGCCGCTTCATTCAAGGGCTCAATCCCAACGATACTTTTACAATTATTGATTTTGCCAATACGGCGCAAGCGCTTTCAACTACTCCTTTAGCAAATACTGCCCAAAATCGACAAAGCGCAATTAATTATATCGACAAGTTGCAGGCTAACGGCGGCACTGAACTGCTGAACGGCATTCAAGCAGTGATGAATTTTCCGGAGGCGGCAACGGGAAGGCTGCGGAGTATTGTACTAATTACTGACGGTTACATTGGCAATGAAAAAGAAGTGCTGGCCCTGGTGCAGCGGAGTCTGAAACCGGGAAATCGACTTTATAGTTTTGGTGTCGGCGGTTCGGTGAATCGGTTTTTGCTCAACCGTTTGGCCGAAGTGGGAAGAGGCACGTCTCAAGTAATTCGTCAAGATGAACCGTCAGCATCCGCAGCAGAAAAGTTTTTTAGTCAAATTAACAATCCGGTATTGACTGATATTCAAATTAGTTGGGAAGGAACGGGGGAAAAACCGGAGATTTATCCGATCGCACCGCCGGATTTGTTTGCGAGTCAGCCGCTGGTTTTGTTTGGCAAAAAGACCGATCGAGCCCCCGGCCAACTTCGCATCCGCGGCACTCAAGCCGGCGGCAAAGCTTACGAGCAGATTTTACCTGTTAATTTCGATCGCTCCGGCGGGCGGCAGCGGGAGTCAACTTCAGTCGCAGCAACTGTTACAGATTTTGGCAATCCGGCGGTAGCTCAACTTTGGGGGCGATCGCGCATTCAAGATTTAATGAATCAAATGTTTGGCGGCGAGACTCCTTCTCTGGTGGAAGCTGTGACTAATACTGCTCTGACTTATCACTTGCTGTCGGAATACACGGCTTTGGTGGCTGTGAGCTCCGAAGTGCGAGTCGAACCTGACGGATCTCGTCGTCGCGTGCAAGTGCCTGTGGAATTGCCGCAGGGTGTCAGCTATGAGGGTATTTTCGAGCGGGAGGAGGGCGAGCAAACAAGAGGCGGGGTTCGCAGTGTTACCCCGACTCGCGGTTTTGCACTGCCAGCGCCAGCTCCTCGCGCGCGGCAAGCCCCTTACAGCGAGCCACCCCCCCAGCAGCAATTTGCTGCTCGCTTGCAAGTAGCCAGCGCGATCGGGTTGGATGCTGGGGCGATCGCATCTCTGAATCAATACCTGCAATCTGTCAATCTCCCGCCGGGGGTTAGCGGCTTTACGGCGTGGGAAATCTCGGTAGAAAACGGCCGCGTGGCGCGAGTGGCGATCGACACTAAAACCTCGACCATGCAAGCAACAGACGCCATTGAGACTCTCAAAGCAGCCTTGATTTCCTGGCAACCTCCCGCAGGATTCAAGGGCACGATCTTCGTCAGGTTGCAAGCGAACCCACAGCCGCGTTAACAATATAGTCCTGGACTCCGGGGAGGTCAGAAACCGGGTTTTGTTGCAAAAATCTTTCGCTTAGCCCTCAGATTAGGTGAAAAACCCGGTTTCTTTGGTCTTGAGATCGCATTTAAGCCGGATCTAAGATGAGGACGATCGTTAAGGAATAACTATCTATGTCACGAAACATTAACTTTTAATTCAAAAGTACCGAAACCGGGCTCTCTACCGAGAGAACAATATAAAATCTTTATTAAGAGATCGCTTTTGAACAGAAAGTGATGTTAACAGAAGTTATACCGTTTGAGGCCAACGCTGAAACAGTCTAATTTTTGTAACAGTAGAATTTCTGAAACAACCCTAAGAGTAAAGATTTCTCGATCGAAACCCCCCTATCAGAGAAGGTATCACGCCCTATGGAAGTTTGCGAACTGCTCAACAATTACGAAAAAGGACAAAGAGACTTTGCTGGAGCCGATCTGCGCGGAGCCAACCTCAGCGGAGCCATCTTAATCGGAGTCAACATGGAGCGGGCTAATCTTTCCGGGGCGAACCTCAGCAGGGCGTTTCTCACCAAAGCAACGCTCAAAGGCGCACAGATGCACAGAGCAAATCTGAGTTTTGCCAAAATGGGCGAAACCAAACTTTCAGGCGCAGATTTGACAAAAGCTAATTTGAGCGGAGCTTTCTTGGTAAAAGCAAAATTGCCGAGAGCAAAGTTAAGCGGCGCAACTTTAACCAGCGCCAACCTGCGGAGTGCTGTGTTGTGGAATGCCAATTTGTGCAGCGCCGACTTGCAATTAGTTAACTTGCTCGGCGCCAACCTGACGGGAGCTAATTTTAAATGGGCAAACCTTTACGGTGCAAAGCTCAACAGTGCCAAACTCTTTGGAGCTCAATTAACCGGAGTCAGTCTGCGGCGAGCGCAGTTGACAGGGGTGAATCTCTGCGGTGCAGATTTGAGCGGCGTCAACGTCAGCGAAGCGAAACTGATGGGAGCTAATTTGGAAGGCTCGAATTTGGCGGGGGCGAATTTCAGCGCGGCTCAGTTGCGGGGGGTGAAGTTGGCGGGAGCAAACTTAACTGGGGCTAAGTTTAGGGGAAGTTGTTTGAGAGGGGCAAATCTGAATTGGGCAAAGCTGTGTCAAGCTGATTTGATGGCGGCAGATTTGAGTGAGGCGACTTTAATAGGAGCTAATTTAGATAATGCTTTGTTGGCGGGAGCTATTTTGCCGGCATCTACGAGGCGCTACTTTTCTTTAGCTGGGGCGTGCAGAGTCAATTCTTGGGAAGTTGCGGAAGTTAAAAATGGGTGATTGGGAATTGGTAATGGGTAATTGGTAATGGGAAATTGAGAATTGTTGGTTATCAACCAATGACAACTAAAAACTAATACCAATTTAAAAACTTTTGCTACAATACTCAATCTTATATCAATTATCAAAAACATTGCAACAGAGAAATTAGAGGTTTCCCTACCAGGGAATGCGATCGAGGTTTTCTGTTCAAATCAATCTAAAATATAAAATCTACAATCTAAAATCGTTATGACTGTTAATTTTGGGGTGGTGCTGGTAACTGCCGGCTCGGAGGCGGAGGCGGAGAATCTTGCTAAATCTCTAGTTGAACACAAGCTGGCTGCTTGTGTGAGTTTGTCGCCAATTCGCTCTATTTATACTTGGCAAGGCGAGATTCATGCCGAGTCGGAGTGGCAGTTGCTGATTAAAACAGATTTGGCTAAATTTGAGGCTTTAAAAACAAAAGTTCGGGAACTCCATTCCTATGAAGTTCCCGAAATTATTGCTATTCCCATTATCGCTGGCAGCGAGGCTTATCTGAATTGGCTCGAACAATCTTTAGGTTCGCAGTGAGGACGAAGAGTCCTAATTTATCTTATCTAGAGGGACTGAAGTCCCCACTACAAACGGTCGGAAACCTACATATTTTGACTGGTAGGGCCGATGACGCCGACTTTGTGGCGAAAAGTTAGTTCGCCGCCGAACCAGCCTGTAATGCCCAGCAAGGCTGCAACGACGATCGATATTGCTAAACCTGTAAAGACGATCGGCTCAGCCGGATTTCCTTGTCGCAACACCAAGTTAATCAGGGAAAGTACCATAGCCGCCACATTGCCGCCCATGTGCAACCAGCCAGCACTGCGTTCGCGCACTCTTTTAACTTTGAAAAAATCTAAAAAGCCCGTGATTGCGGCCAAAATCCCCGCACCAAAACCGACACCGATCAGCCAAACCGAAGCTCTCGCCCAAAACAAATCGCTTGTCAGCCAATAACCGATGTCGGTGCCGGCTGCTCCTACTAAAAAGGCTACCGGAAAGATGACGATGACGGGGTGAAGCGGATGGCCTGCAACTGAAACTGTACTCGTAATGCCGGCGTCGCGATACTCTCTCTCGTCACTTTCGAGAATTGGCGGAATATTGGGATAGGGCGTACTATTTCTTTGATTTGTTTCCATGATTTCTAGCGATAAATTTTGTACAAAACCCGTTTTTATTGGATTGAACTTAATCCCAAATCCGCTCGCCATTTTCGTCAACGCGGGCCTGCCGAATTACGTCGGAAATTTCCTCGGCGTCTTTGACGTGGTGCAAAGCTTTCTTTTCCCCGTCGGGTTCTTCTACGATCACGTAAGTTGGAACTGTAACTGTATCTCCTGTGATGTCGGGCACGTGGTCAACTGCCAGTTGCTGGGCTTTTTCTTCGATGCTTTGCGGTTCGTCGGAAATGCGATCGCCCGGATTGACAGTGCGCTCCATATCTCTGCCCGGTTTGTCGATACTCATAAAACCTCTCTGGTATTCCTAATTTTCTGCTGCTTGTAATTGCTACTATTGAACGAAAAATCTCCCTCCGCAAACATCTCCCGAGGGGTGGAAGTTTCTGTTAGGGCGATCGCAGGCAGCCTCTTCCTATAGGTATAGACTTTGGGGCCTGTTCCGAAACAACCTAAGCTAAAATCAAAGCATTATTTCTTCCTTCCCTGTGAATTGCCCATGAAAAGTTACGATTGGATTGTTGTCGGCGGCGGAATTACTGGTGCAGCGGTGAGTTACGAACTCGCAAAAAAAGGTTTTGCTGTGCTGCTTTTGGAACGAGATGCTACCATGCAAAATGCTACTCGTTTTAGTTACGGCGGCTTGGCTTATTGGTCGGGTACGACTGATTTAACTCGCCAATTGTGTGCAGAAGGTATCGAACGCCACCGCAATTTATCTGCCCAATTAGATGCTGATACTGAGTTTCGCGAGTTGGATTTGTTGCTGACAATTGATGCGGGCGCCGATCCTGAAAAAATAGCGGCAAATTACGCGCATTTTGCCATTCCTCCGCAGCTTTTGAGCGTTGCAGAAGCTGGCGAGTTGGAGCCTTTGCTGAACAAAAGTGCGATCGCCGGAGCTTTGACTGTCCGTCACGGTCACATTTCGCCTACTGCCACAAATCGAGCTTATTGTCAAGGGTTTTTGCGGTTGGGAGGAACTCTAGAAATTGCTGAAGTAACTAATTTAATAACAGACAAAAATCGGATTTCGGGAGTCCAGACGGTACAAGAAACTTACGCTTGCGAAAATGCGGTGATTTGTGCTGGAGGTTGGAGTCGGAGTTTGCTGAAGGCGGCGGGTATTTCTGCGGGAGTTTATTTTACTCGCGCCGAGATTTTGGAGACGGCGCCTGTGGATTTGAAACTCAGGACTTTGGTGATGCCTGCGGTATTAAAACGTTTTGAATTGGAAGCTGAATCGAGTAAAATTGAGGTGGATTTTCTTTGGGATGAACCGGGTAAGGAGTTGTTACCGCCGATTTTAGATGCTGGTGCAATTGGGTTTAATGACGGGAGTTTGCGGATCGGACAATTGTCTCGCACTTTGAGCGATTTGAATGCTAAAGTCGATCGCGAAACCAGCGAAACGGCAATTCGTGCAGGTATCGGCAAGGTTTTGCCTGAAGTGGCAAATTTACCCGCAACTTGGCACGATTGTATTGTGGCATTTAGCGCCGATCGGCTGCCTGTAGTGGGGGAAATTGGAGCTCGCCCGGGATTGCACGTTTTTTCGGGTTTGAGCAATCCTTTGGCGATCGTACCTGCTTTGGCTGAGCGATTTGCAAATTCGGCTGCGGGAGAAAAAGATTGGGCGATTCCCTTCGGGATAGCTTCGCTTCACGAGCTTTTATCTCCGAATAGATTTGCTGAAAAATGACTAATTTTAACTGTTAGCTTTTAACTGTTAGTGGAGAGGGCTGGTTTATGTATATTGTTAGTTGGAATTTATAGATTGTTCGTGAAACCAGCCCCTACGGATTCGCTAATACAAGAATACATCTAAAATATCAAGATTGGTAGGGGCGGGTTCACCCGAATTTCAATCATCAAATCGCCGGACTCAAAAACCCGCCCCCTCCCATCGCAAATACTTAAAAACCTGTCCTATAATCAGAATTGGTTGGTTGGGTGGGGCGGGTTTATTAATATTTTGGATGTTAATTATAGATGGTTGGCGAACCCGCCCCTACGGATTCCCTCAGACAAGAATACATCTAGAATATGAAAATTGGTAGATACTATATTTTGGGGTCTTACCAATTAATAACCAATGACTAATGACCAACGACTAATGACTCATGACTAATGACTAAAAAAAAGGCAGCGCCACAATAAATGTAGTACCTTTACCGATCGCACTTTCCACATTTATTGTACCCCCGTGCAGGTCAACTATGTGTTTGACAATGCAGAGTCCCAAACCCGATCCTTTAATCTTGCCTACATTCGCACCCCGTTCAAACTGCTGAAATAGTTTTCCTTCATATTCCGCTGTCATCCCAATTCCCTCATCTCGAACGCAAAATATTATTTGCTGGTTTTCGCAGCTTAATTCTAAACTTACATTGCCGCCCTTGGGAGAATATTTAATAGCGTTTGAAAGCAAATTAGTCAGGAGGTGGTGCAGCATTTTTGCGTCGAGATTGGCGTGAAGCCGCTCTGTTTGGGCGACGAAAGTTACGAAGTGTTTGTCGGTGACTATCGGTTGCAGTTCTTCTAAAATAGAGGTGCAGAACTCCGTCACATTTAGCTGATTTACATTCAAGGAAAGTTTGCCTGATTCTGCTTTGCTGAGCATTAAAATATCTTCCAGCAATTCACTCATATTGCTGACCGCTTTTTTAATGCGAGCGATATTTTTATTGGTAGTTCCTGGCGGACTAGGCAATTCGCTATCTTCCAGCATTTCAGCCGAGAGCTGTATGGTAGTTAAAGGAGTGTTTAAATCGTGGTATGCCATTGAAACAAATCGCGCTCTATTTTCGCTTTTAGCGGCTGTTAGTGCTATAGTTTTTTGCATTTTAACTGATTCTTGATGTTTGCTCAGCGCTATCTTGATGGTGGCGTGCAGTTCTCGTTCTTTAAAAGGTTTGAGGAGGTAGCCGTAAGAACCAGTATTTTCGGCTCGCTGCAAAGTTTCGTCGTCAGCATAGGCAGTTGTATAGATAATTGGGATATCTAATTCTTGATGAATTATTGCTGCTGTTGCTATACCATCCATATCACCTTTTATGACTATATCCATTAAGATTAAATCGGGTTTAATTTCGCCTGCGCGCTGGATAGCCTCGGCTCCTGAAGAAACAATGTCGGCGATTTGATATCCCAATTTTTCTAATTTATGGGCTAAATTTTTAGCGATTAATAATTCATCTTCTACTATCAAAATATTAATTGCTTTTTCGTTCACATTCATGATTTTAAAACCTTTTAAAGTAGTTTAATTCGTGAAATTTTAAGTAAAATTCTGTGCCTGTTTGTCTGAACAGTTCGATGGTTCCTTCTAACTGCTCGGTTAAAGTGCAGACAACTTGAAAGCCCATTGAGTGAGTTTTCCTAAAATCTAAGTTTTGAGGAAAGCCCAGGCCGTTGTCCTTAACGAAAAGGTGGATTTCCCGATCGCCAGTTTGATAGCATTCTACACTAACTGTACCGCTCGTGCCATCAGGAAAAGCGTGTTTCAGGGTATTTGAAACCAATTCATTAGCAATTAAACCGCAGGGAGTAGCCGTCTCAATATTTAGGGAAATTGGTTCAGCTATTACCTGCAACAGAATGCGGTTGTCGCTAATATTGTAAGAGTGAAACAAGTTAGTTACCAAATCTTCGAGATATTCGCCAAAATTAATTTGCGCCAGGTTGGTCGATCGGTACAGTTTCTCGTGAATCAGAGCCATAGAGTAAAGGCGGTTCTGACTTTCTTCAAACATTTTGGCGGTTGGGGGGTCGGCAACTGTGTTAGATTGCAATTCTAACAGACTGGCAACTACGCAGAGGTTGTTTTTGACGCGGTGGTGAATTTCTTTGAGCAAAATTTCTTTTTCTTTGAGGGAGTTTTTCAAATTTGCTTCCGCTTGGAAGCGATCGCTCAATTCAGCTTGCAGTTGCTGGTAGAGTAGAGATTGCTGAATGGCGATCGCCAATTGATTCACCAACTGCTGAAATAAATTCATTTCCCATTCTTGCCACTCCCGGGGCCCAGAGCACTGGTGCGCAATCAGCAATCCCCAAAGTTGGCCGTGCTGAACAATGGGCACGACTAACTTAGCCCTAACTTCAATTTCTTTCATAAACTCCACCACACAAGGTGTAATGCAGGGGTCATCTAGTTCGGAGATCGCACAAATTCGCCCTTGCAAATAAAGCTGATAATTTTCGGCAGGAAAAACCTCTTCGCCAAAACATCTATCCACCAGTGGGCTGCATCCTTCTGCCACCGCTTCGGCAATGACTAAACCGCCGCTTTCCGGTAAAATTTGATAAACCAAAACTCGATCGGCTAACAAGACTTGCTGGAGTTCGGCAACCGTGGTGTTGAGAATTTCCTCTAATTGCAAAGACTGGCGGACGCGGCGGGCGATCGCCTCCACTAGCCGTTCTTGCTCGAACTGGTGCCGCCAAGCTATTTCGGCGCATTTAGAATTGCTGATATCGGCGGCGTAACCAATAATTTCGAGGGGAATGCCCTTGCTGTCAACCAATAGTTTCAGTTCCGTCCGCAGCCAGCGGTAAACTCCGTCTCGGTGCAGAAAGCGGTACTCGCAAATGCAATTTTTTCCCTCGGACAAAGCAGAAAAGTTTACTATAAATTGCGGCAGATCTTCAGGGTGAATGCGGCTCGACCAAAAGTTAGAATCAGCTAACACCTCTTGGGGGTCGTAGCCAACGATTGCCTTAACATTGTCGCTGATGTAAGTAGTACAATAATCCCCCGCCGGTGCGGCAGTAAAAATTACCGCAGGATTAGAAGCAAGTAAAAATTGCAGGCGTTCTTTTAACTGCTGCAATTCCATTTCTGCCCGCTTGCGGTAAGTGATATCTTCGATCGCCGCCATGCTGTAGAGAGGAATGCCCTCGCCGTCGCGGAGCGGCGTCACCGTCAAGTTTGCCCACACCAACTCGCCATTCTTCTTAATCAAGCGTTTTTCCATTTGGAAGCGAGAAATATTGCCATCAACCAACTGCTTGACTTGCTCTAAATCTGCTTCTAAATCTTCCTGGTGGGTGACATCAGCGAAACTCATTACCGCCCAATCCTCATCGCTGTAGCCTAACATCTGGCGGTGAGCTTCATTCACTTCGATCGTGCGGTAGTCGCGCACGCTTGCCAAACCGATCGCGATCGGAGCATCGTCAAACAAATTGCGAAACTTTTCCTCGCTCTTTTGCAGCGCAGCTTCTGCGTGTTTGCGAGCGGTAATGTCTCGGGCTACCCACATCACTCGATCGACCCCCAGCGGCGAAACACTGCCATCAAACCAGATTAACTTGCCCTCAATTTCCATGCTGTATTCAACTCTGTGGGTTTCCCCAGATGCCAAGGTTTGGCGAATGTGGCCGAGGACAAAATTAGCTTCCGTTTCTGGCAAGATTTCGGCGAGGGTTTTGCCCAGCACTTCAGCAGCCGGTTTGTACAGCAGTTGGGCAGCCGTGGGGGCGACTTTGAGGTAGCGGCCGCTTGCATCGAAAACCAGCACGATATCCGTCATGGCATTAAAGTGCGCCAGCAGTTCGGCTTCGGAGTTTTGCAGCTTTTCTTCGGTCAATTTGCGTTCGGTAATGTCGGTGTCAGTACCCGTCAGGCGGCAAACCTTGCCCAGCGGCGATCGCACCGCACTGCCGCGGGCAAGCATCCAGCAGGTGCTGCCGTCAGAGCGCAGCATCCGGTGTTCGACTTCAAAAATTTCTGTCACACCCTCTCGATAAGCATTTACTGCTTCCCAGACTGCAACTAGATCCTCGGGATGAACCAGAGACATCCAATTTTTCCGGAGGTTGGGAATCTCTGCGTCCTGATAGCCCAACAAAGCTTTCAAAGACCGATCGATGTCGATAAAGTCGGTTTCCAAATTCCAGTCCCAAACCCCCACTTTGCCCGCCGATACTGCCTGGTCGTAGGATTCATTGGCCTGCTGAACTCGCAGTTCTAATTCTGTATTGAGCTGCTGCAAAGCGATTTCTGCAAGTTTGCGATCCGTGACATCCCGGCCCGCAGCTTGATACTCGACGATTTGTCCGCTTTCGTCGAATATAGCCCGATCGATCCACTGCTGCCAGCGAATTTCCCCCAGAGGCAAAATTACTCGGTGTTCGCAAGTAAAAACAGGGTTAGAGGGAGACACAGAAGCATATTGCTCTTGAAAAATTTCTCGGTCTGCTTCTGGGATCGGCGGCATAAAGCTGTTACCGAGCAAGTCGAACGGCTCCACGCCGAAATAGCGGCAGTAAGCTTGATTGACAAATGTGATTTTACCGTCGGGGAGGTAGCGGCAAATCAGTTCGGTTTGGTCTTCCACAATCGCCCGGTAGCGCGCCTCGCTCTGCTGCAGGGCATTTTCGGCATTTTTGCGATCGCTGACTTGTTTTTCGATTTCTGACTTGCTTTCTTGGAGTTCGCACAGTTTTTGCTGAAGTTTTACAATTTCTTCTTGCAACATTTTGACGAGGCTGTAAATTTCAGGGCGCATCCTTTCTTCGCTGACTAAACCTACTGGTTGACCCCGTTCGTCCACAATTGGCAAGCAATCGATCGAATGTTGACAAAATAGCTTAAATGCGGTCAAAATATCTGTAAATTCAGATTCTTTTAAGACTATTAAATTCCGCGTCATTGCGTCGGCAACTTTCATTTCTTGCCATCCGTATTCGGTGGCTAAGTTCAGCACATCTGGCGGGCTTAGCAGTCCGACTAGCTGATTTTCCTCGACAACTAAGACGCAACTAATCGATGCTTTTACCGTTGCGTTTGAGTCGGGAAGCGGGCAAGTGTTTGGCTCCCGACGCATCAGGGCGATCGCCTCCCCGACGGAAGTTGAGGGCGCAACTGTCACCGTTGGGCGATCGACAAATTCGTTGGGCGATCGTAAATTTACCGACAAATTAGCAAGTTCCATAACTCTTGGCCAAAAAGTATTCCTAACTAACTTTAGCAACACTTTTAGTCATCAGCCAGATGACCGATGACTGATGACTAATGACTACTGACTACTGACTAATGACTACTGACTACTGTTGGCGAGCTCTTGTGTGCTCGCAAAACATGACTGCTGACTGCTGACTGCTGACTGCTGACTCAACTTATTTTTTACCAACAAGCAGATAAGTTTTCATACCCCCTTTACCTTTAACTTCAATAGTTCCGCGCCCTTCAAGCAAATATTTGTGTTTCAATAAGTGATAAGTAGTTTCACTGACTTGAATCCGCCAAGGCAAACCATGAGATTCCATGCGGGAAGCGATATTTACCGTATCGCCCCACAAATCGTAAATAAACTTTTTGATGCCAATTACTCCGGCAACAACCGGGCCGCTGTGGATGCCGATGCGGATGCTAAAATATTTCTTATTCTCACCATTAAACCGAGCTATTTCAGTTTGCATATCTAGGGCCATTTGGGCGATCGCCTCTGCATGGTCAGCCCGAGGGTAGGGCAGCCCTCCTACCGCCATGTATGCGTCCCCGATTGTCTTGATTTTCTCTAGGCCGTGCTGTTCGCACAACAAATCGAATCCTGAGAAAATCTTATTCAGGAGTTCCACGAGGTCGATCGGATTCATGACAGCAGACAAAGCAGTAAACCCCACAATGTCTGCAAACAAAACAGTCACTTCCGGAAAGTATTCAGCAATAGTAGTTTCGTTTTGTTTGAGCCGTTCTGCTATTGGGTTCGGCAAGATATTTAACAGCAGCTTTTCCGATTTTTCTTGTTCTTCCCGCAGGGCATCTTCTGCTTGCTTGCGTTCCGTAATGTCGTGGTAACTCCAGACTCTACCGATAATTTTATCTCCCAGCCGCTGCGGTTCCGAATGGCGTTCAAAAAATCTGCCGTCTTGAAATTCCAACAAGTCAAAACTTTCGGCTTCTGGCTGGTCGTAAAGCGATTCTATTCTCTCTTGGAATGCTTGCGGGTCTTTGAGTTGGTTCTGCACAAAGGCGATCGTTGTTGCATCGTCTCGCAGCGCCATCACATCGCTAGGTACGCCCCACATTTCCACAAATTCGCGATTGAAAGTAACTATTTTTCCGCTCCTGTCAATAGCTAAAATACCGTCAGCAGTAGAATCAAAAGTTGCTTGCAGCAAGGACGCAGATTTTGCTAGAGCATCTTCCGCCATCTTGCGAGCAGTAATATCTCGCAAAATAGCGCGAATCGCTACTAACGAACCTTCCAAAAACTTACAGTTTATGCTACCTTCCAGCAAAATTTGTTCGTGATTCTTAGTAATAAATATTACTTGAATAGAGTGCGGATAAAATGTATTTTCATTGACCGTTTTTTTCGTAAAAGCTTGATATAATATATCCATCGACTCTGGGGAACTGTTGGGATGAATGATATCAAAAACAGTCATTTGAGCAATTTCGGCTTCGCTGTAGCCCAGAGTTTCCCGCCAAGCCCGATTTACATACAAAAAATGACCGTCGGCTCCAATACTTTGAATTAAGTCAGTAGCATTTTCAAATAAGTCTCGTAATTGTTCTTCGCTTTCCCGCAAAGCTATTTCCGCTTGCTTGCGCTTGATAAATTGACCGAGTTGGCTGCCGATTGTTGCCATTGTCTGGAGCAATTCTTCATCAAAACACTGCACTTCGCGGCTGAAAAAAGTCATCACCCCCAACACAGACTTTTCAGAATTTTCCTGCTCGTAGTCGCCCAAAATTGGGAAGCCAAAAGCTCCGTGCAGTCCTTCTTCTGCGGCGATTTCTCGGCGCAGACAACTGTCGCTTTCTGTGACATCTGCAATCCACTGAGACGAACCGCTGGCCCAAACGAGACCGGGCAATCCTTCGCCGAATCCACAGGTCATTTGTTGGGCAAATTCGGCAAATTTGGGGATGGAAACTGAGGGTTTTGTCCAACTGGCGACGCAGCGAAGCGAATTGGGGTCGGAAATAGCAGTTATTCTCTTACTTCCTAACAGCAGTGTTTCCCCAGCTTCCGGCATCCAAAGTTCGGCAGTCTCCCACCCCAAACTGTCGCAAATTGCGGGGAGAATTGCTTCTAGAGCTTTTTTGATTGTTTCGGATGTAGAGAGGATGTGAGTGGTGACGTACTGAGCTACTTTTCGCTTGCGGGCTCGCTGTCTGTCTGTCATGTCGCGGCCGATGTACACAAAATCTTGGAGGGCCGCAGAAGTTGCAGAAATACTTTTCATGTCGGTCGGAATCGCCGTACAGGAAAAGGAAACTGTGAGCTTTTCTCCCGTTTTTGCCGTGCAAATTACTTCAGTGTTAGTTTGAGATTGTTGAGGCGACTCTTGGCTGACTGCTTGTAAAGATGCGCCCTCAGCAGCAAGGGTGTCTATTTGCTGACCTACTAATTCTGATTCGCTGTAACCGAACAAATCTTGAGCCGCTTGATTGACTTTTTTAATTTTTCCCGAGGCCGTTGTTACCAACAAAACTTCGGCAATTGAAGTAATAATTTTTTCAACATAATTATTAGTAGCCGCTAAGGTACTCAATAAAATATTCATTTCATTGGTAGCTTGGACTAGAGTTTGTTCCAAACCCATCCTGTCGGTTACGTCTTCAAAAAATACAATTAATCTCTGACAATTATCGTCATTGCTGAACTCGACGATATACATATCAAAATAAAGCCGCGAGCCATTTTCTAATACCCGCGTCATCGCTTTTAATTCAAAATTTGGCAACCGCCCTTCAAAAATATCGATTAAAATTTCTTCAGTTCCCACCAGTTCGGGAAAGGGAATGCGGACATCGTTGCCGGCCGCTACTTCCTCGGGACAGTCGGCAAAGCGCTGCACTTGGAGAGATGTCTCTTGGATTAAAAAGTCTCTATCCAGTGCTAGGTACTCCAAGTGGTGGGGAACCAACAGTTTTTTTAATAGGGTTTTCATGTAGGATTTTTAGTAGTGAACGCGCCCTCTGTTCGTGATAGTCATTAGTCCTGCCGTCATTAGTCCTGCCGTCATTAGTCATTGGTCATTAGTCATTGGTCATTAGTCATTGGTCATTAGTCATTGGTCATTAGTCATTGGTCATTAGTCATTGGTCGATTTGAGATTTTTCGATTTGAGATTTACTTCACAGATGAATCTGGCAGCGTGAACTTTTGTCTAAAATTTTTGGCTCGACCAGCCAAGCTCGCGTAGGTGGCACGGTACTCATTTTTGGGCGGGGTCATTCCCAAATCGAAAAATGGAAAATCGCAAAATGGAAAATCGTATTATAGCGGTTCTCAAAAAAGTGAGGTATGCTTGCGTGCGCGGTTTGGCCGGTTTGGCCGGTTTGGCCTGCTTGCCCTGCTTGCCCAATTCCCCATTCCCCATTCCCCATTCCCAAATGGTACTACCTCTGTTTTTCAAATGGAATTGTGACTACAAAGGTAGTGCCTAGCCCTGTGTCGCTGGAAAATTCGATTTGACCTCCGTGCAGGTCTACACACTGTTTAACTATGGATAAACCCAGTCCTGTACCGGGTATTTTTCCGACATTTTGGGCTCGGTAATAAGATTCAAACAGTTGTTCTTGGTCTTCTATAGGAATGCCAATGCCCGCGTCTTTTATTTTAAATATAGCTTCTTCACTATGATAATTTAATTGAAAATCAATATAGCTGTCGATCGGCGAATATTTGACAGCATTTGACAGCAAATTTGTCAAGATGTGCCGCAGCAATTTGGAATCGAGTGCGGGCCAGTGTTGTGTTTCCTCCGACTCCCGACCGGGTTTTTTCGCCGGCGGAATAGCTTTTCGGCAATTAAAGTTAATTCTATGATTTTTTCCGTAACTAATTTTAATTGATTCTACTAACTCGCTGCAAAATTTTCGCAAGTCAACTGGTGCGGGATTGAATTGGAGTTTTCCTGCTTCGGCGCTGCTGAGCAACCGCACGTCATCTAATAGCTGAGCCATGTGTTTAGATGCTGATTTAACGTGTTCGAGGTATTCTTGTTTTTCCGCTTGGGTGATTGCGTCGCCGTATTCTTTGAGGATTTGAGTAGCAAATAATACTGTATTTAAAGGATTGCCGAATTCGTGAGCGAGCATCGAGAAAAAACGAGATTTTACCTGTCTGAGTTCTTGCTCTTTTGCCAAAGAGCGGCGAATTTCTATGTCTTCTTGCTTGCGTTCTGTGATGTCCCTGCCAATATAGATGAAATCATAAAGTCCCTCTAATTCTGTCTGAATTGCCGAACAGGAAAATTCTACCCAAATTTCTTCTCCTGCTTTAGTAGTGCAGACTACTTCCAATTCTCTGAGCAGCTCTTTTTGAGACAAAATATAGCGGTGGCGAGCTTGGTAAAGCAATGTTTCTTCGACTACTATTATGGAGAGTGGGTGGTCGAGCAATTCTGTTTCGCTGTACCCAAATAACCCTTGGGCTGATTGATTGACTGTTTTGATAATTCCTAATGTTGTTGTCACCAACAAAGCATCGCCCATCGAGCGAATCACTTTATCTATATAATCTTTAGAAGCGGCTAAGGCGCTCAGCAAAAGATTAGCTTCATTCGCCCTCTGCATCAAGGATTGCTTCATCACCATTTTTTCGGTGGCATCTTCAATCAAAATTAGCAAATTACTTGCCATATCTTGTTCGTTTTCATGCTCTACAGCCAACATATCAAAGTATAAAGGGCGGTTGTTGTCGGCAAACCGAGCGATACCTTTGAGTTCAAAGCTCGGCCGCCGTCCCATCACGATCGACATCAGGATATTTTCAATCCCAATCAGTTCGGGAAAACTGATGCGAGCATCTGCGCCCGGTATCGCGTCGCCCGGAGTATCGGCATAATGCTGCACTTCGGCGGAGGTTTCTTGAATGATGAAATTGTGATTTACTATTAGATACTCTGTTTGTCGCGGGCCCAAGAGCTTCTTAAAAAGGGGGTTCATGCTTGTTCTACCATTGTGTAAGCTAGTTTGTGGAAGATTTCGTCAACGTCTTTGCCTGTTTTAGCCGATGTTGTGTAAACTGCTATTACTTTGTCTTGACCGATAGAGTGCGAGATTTCGACTAGCAGCGCCAATTTTTCCTCGTCAATCAAGTCTACTTTGTTCAAAGCGACGATTATTGACCCTTTGGGGTTGACTGAAGAAAAAAGCTTAACGTGTTCCGAGATTCGCTCCACTGTTTCGGTGCGGCTGACATCGGCAACTATTAAAACGCCGCTAGCTCCCTGCAAGTAAGTCGGTGCGATTCCTTTGAATTTTGTATGCCCTTCTAAGTCCCAAATTAGCAACTGTGCTGTGACGATTTCCTGCTGTTTTGTGTTTTCTAATACGATACTTTTGCGGGAAATTTTCACTCCGACTGTCGAGAGGTACTCGTCGCTGAATTGCCGATCGACAAAACGGCGGATCAGGCTGGTTTTGCCGACGCCAAAGTCGCCGATCATGCACATTTTTTTAGATATAGTAACTGACATAATTATTTGCTGTTTATGCTCTTAGTTATTGGTTCAAATAGCACGCATCTGCTTAAAAGTAGCGGTTGATTGGGTTCCACCCCGGCCGGAGGATTGGGGCTACCAACCGCTTCGAGGCGCTTCGGGTCAGCACCTTGCCGCACCAAAGCATCTCGCACTGCTGCGGCACGCCTGAGCGACAACTGGTGATTTGTGGCAAGTTCCCCTGTGCGATCGCTGTGCCCAATTATCTTAATATGTTTTTGAGGATATTGATCCATGAAACTTTTGACACTGGCGAGGATTTCTCCCGATGTTGAGTCTAATGTTGTCGTTCCTTGGTCGAAGTAGATGCGGGTGGCAATTTTGAGCGGATCTAGTTTAACAGTGCTGACGACCGACTCAACGCCGGGAATTTGCTTCAGGGACTGGGCAATTTTCTCGGCGTCTGCGCCCTCGATGACTGTCCCCTCTACTGTAACTTTGCGATCGCCATACCGACTAGAAATAGAAACGCCCGACAAGCGGTTCAAAACAGCGGTGATCCGCTGCACTTCACCCGCCGTCAAAACGGGATCTGGAGGTACATCTACAGCAATAATTTGATTGTCTAATTGCAGATTGGGTGCACTTGAGGCGGCTATTTTTGCGGCTTTTTCCCGCAATTCTCGATTTGGCAATTTTCCGGTTAACTTGAGAGTGTTGCCGTCAACGTCGGCGTTTAAGCGGTAAACCGCTAATTCTGGGGTCGAGGCTAAAGCTAAAGCGGCATTAGTTGCAAGGGGGCGGTCAATGCTCCGGCGGTGCTGATGAATTCCCCAAGGTACTAAAATTAAGCTTAGCGCTGCCACGGTCAGGCCGATCAGCACGAAGGGGGGTTTTGTTGATTTTTCCTTTTCCACCGGGTCGAATAAACTTTGGATAAACGGGTGCAGAGAGTCCGGTATAGTACCGGGATCGCCGTTAAACTCGTGAATTAATTTAGCGTAATTAAGGATCAGATTACTAACTGTTTGCCGGAGTTTGTTGATGAACGACTTTGGGGGTTCTCCTTTAATCACGACTGCCATGTAACAGTATCCCGCTACTTCTAGCATGATTTTGGAGTCGCCGTATTCAATTTGATTGAGTTCCGAAATTTCTCCGGGCTGAACGATGCACTCGTTCACAAAGCTGCGAATAGCTGTGAGCATTCCTGCTACCATTTCTGATTCTAACTGGTAGGTTTCTGAGTTTTGAACTTCGGAAATTACCAAGCCTGATGCTTTGTGAATTAAGAATGCTGCTTGGACGGTAAAAGGTATTGATTCTCTGAGGATTAATTCAGCTTCGGAGACTCCTTGTACTTGGGAGCGAATTTTGCGTCCTACTCCTTCCATGCTTAAGCTATTTGAGACTTTTTCGTTGATAGTTTGAATAGCTTCTGCCATGTATTTAGAGATCGTACTGCCAATGACGGGATAGAGAGCATCCACCATTGAGTCGCGTTCGAGGGATATTTGGGCTGTAATCGCTTTGCCCATTTCCGGGGCGAGGGCTTGGGCGATCGACTCTTGGTCGAGGCGAATTTGCTCTTTAATGGCCAGGCCCATTTCTGGGGCGATCGCCTTAGCAATATCCGCAGGCGAATTGACTATTTGTTGAGAAAGTGCGTCGGGGAGCAGCTCAGCAATTGCAGAGCTCATTGCCGACTTGTTTTCGACAGTTTTTGCCCTAATCACTTCGTCAATAATTGGCACGATCGCCTTGACAACTTCTTCTCTGGAATCGGCAATTTTGCGGCTGAGAATTTCTGCGATCCAAGGCAGCATCAGCGCGATCAATTCTTGGGGATCGTAGATTTGGTGCTCGAGTTTTCCTAATTTATCGTCGATGCTTGCCAGCAGGTGGCGCACCCCGGGCAAGTCATTTTGTGCCAAGAGATTTTTCACTTGCTCGATCTCCGACATTTGCGAGCCAAAAATCAGATTTTGCAGCCTTCCCATCGCGTTGTCGGCTTCATTTAAGTCTTGTTTAATTTCGCCTAATATTTCTGCTCGCTGGGATATCGGTGTGGGCTGTTCTTGCAACTGTGGCATCGATGGCAGCGAAGCAACCACCGCATCTACATATATTTTTTCTGACGGCTGTGAAAGTCTGGGAACAGGGGCATTCGGCTCAGTTGCTGCGGGTGGTGCCTGAGTTTGGCGATCGGACAAATCCTCTAAAGCAATCTCGAACTCCTCGGATTTTTCCGCCTGTAGGTGCTGCGGAGCATCTGAAACAGTCAAGTGAGGCGATTCTCTCTCAAAATCCGAAACATCTGCGGAAACATCTATTGTTTTAGCTGAGGAATAGTTTCTTTCCAGTTCTGAAGTGTTGAGTTTGTGAGTAGCGAACAGCCAACTTTTCGACTCGCCTGCAACAGCCGGGGAATCAGTAGGTTGGGGTTGGCGAGAGCCTGTTTCTGGGACGGCTGCAATTTCCTCTTGCTCTTGCTCAGAAATACCTAACAAATCCATCAACCCGCCGAGGGCCCCAGATTGATTTTTTTTGCTGTTGTTGTTACCTTCGGATTGGCGAGAGCCCGGGGGTGGCCCGACGGCTGCAATTTCCTCTTGCTCTTGCTCAGAAATACCTAACAAATCAATCAACCCGCCGAGATCCCCAGCTCGATCGTTTTTGCTGCTGCTGTTACCTTCGGATGGGCGAGAGCCCGGGGGTGGCCCGACGGCTGCAATTTCCTCTTGCTCTTGCTCAGAAATACCTAACACATCAATCAACCCGCCGAGGGCCCCAGCTTGACTGTTTTTGCTGCTGCTGTCACCTTCGGACTCTGGATTTTGCTGGTTTGAACCAGCAAGAATTTTGAGATCGAGCAACAGATTCAGCAAGGGTTCTAGCTGGATTGCTGCCTCGGCAGCAGACTCGTCAGGTTGAGAAACAAAACCCTCTAGCTGATTTTCAACTTCCGGATTTTCTTTCGGTAAAGCCATGCGTTATTATCCGTGATGGTGGCGCTCCGGTAACAGAAATTCGTTATTTAACTTATTATCAGCAACGCCTTTAAGTTCGGGCACAAATTCTGTTCCTTTGAGCCTCATGCCGAGTTCAAACAGAATTTCTGCCATGTCGTCTCTGGAAACTTTAACATCTCTGAGCATGGAAAAGCGCCGGTCGAGTTCTTCAAAAACCTGTGTTTTGAGAGTGCGGGTTTCTTCGGAGAGTCGCTCTCTGCTTTGGGAGAGTTCGTCCCGAATCGAACTGGTTTGATTGTCTATAGCCTCGTCGAGGGCTTCTATGCTGCTGGAGAATTTGCGGTTAACGCGATCGATTTGCTGCCGGAGATCGGCGCTTTCTTCTTGCGTGTTTAAGGTGAGCGATTTAACTTTCTTTTCTAACGAATCAACTGCCGCCCTCATTTCTGTGGACAGAACTGTTTTCACCTGTTCGATGCGAGCTTGCGTATCTTGCTGCATCATCGACAAGTCGGAATCTATTTTATCAAAACGATTGTCGTATTCTCTAAGCTGCGCCCCGAAAATGATATCGCGAATCTGGTCAATATTTCCCAGGCGTTCGCGCATTTCTTCTTTGGTTATTTCTGCCATGATTTTACCTCGAATCTCCCAAAATTGTGAATTTAAGAACTGTACTATATTTTTTGTTAAACTGCTAGTCGAACCGTTGCAGCAGGCCCTTCATACGTGCTACTGACTTTGACTGTTATTGGTGACAGTTGTCAGATACAGGGGCTTTTTGAGGCACAGCTCGACTTTGAGACACTCCCACCCCGAAAGTGGGGGATGAGAGTCTTGAGAAGTTTAACTCTAAATTTCCGTGAAATTCAGGTTCTTGGAGGCAATCATCAGAGCCACAACGAGGCTCCCCAAAATAGCGGTTTGCTATCCTTGCCTTGCAGCAAGCTCCTCAATCGTAGATTTTCCTCCAGACAGCGAGGTAGGTTTTCATGTCTTGTACTGACTTTTCAATGATATCGCATCTTTGACCGTGCCTAATGCCACAGCGCCGGAGCCGCGGCAAAAAGCGGGCGGGGGCGATCGCTTGTCATGTATAAGATATAACTCGAAAGCTCGATCGATCGAGTCACAGGACTCCGAGCCGGATATCTCGCTACATATCAGCAAGCGAGCCGGACGATCGCGCTCAAACAAAAACGCTGTTTACAAAATCAGGATGCTCCCCTCTGTCCCCTCTCGCCCTCGGACTCTCCCCCTCTCCTCCTCGGACTCTTCCCCTTTCCCTTTCCCTATAAAAAAGCGTAGGGCCCGATCGACAGCGACCAGACCCAATAATATGAGAACTTTGTTTTTTCTAACAAACGAGATGTTTTTCCGGTAGAGAACAATTACTTACTAGGGTTTACAACTTGTGCAGCTTTACTTTTAATCCGCAAGCACAATAAGTCTGACTCGACTGCGGTTTGGCTTGACTGCGCGATGGCAGTGTCGCCACTATTCCAAGTTGTGTTCGGTTAATTTCGGCCGCGCCTCGGAATCTAGACCGGAGACACCATGTCTATATCCTTGAACTTTGCTTCTAAATATAGCGACCTCCTGTTTCTTTCTGTCCCGGTGTCTATTCTTAAGTTAGCACGAGCTTTGGGAGGAGTAAAGCACAATTTGCAAAACTTGATAGGTCTTTACATTACTAAGTATAATGATATAAATATCCACATAGATGTAAGTTAGGACTCACGCACGGCTGCCCGCAAAGAAACCGGGTTTTTTCACTCCTATTGAGGATTTTAAGCAACTATTCTGGTTGAAAAACCCGGTTTCTGGACACCCGTGCCTAATTCCTATAAATTCTATTGTTGCTACATCTTTACATACTTAACAGTTCTTGTCATGTCTATTTCTCCTAAGTTTCTCAGTGGCAGCCAAATCCGCCAAACATTCCTCGACTTTTATGCCCAGCGGGGACATAAAATCTTGCCCAGCGCTTCTTTGGTGCCGGAAGATCCCACAGTGCTGCTGACGATCGCCGGAATGCTACAATTCAAGCCGATATTTCTCGGACAGCGCACCGCCGAATCACCGCGCGCGACGACTTCTCAAAAGTGCATCCGCACCAACGACATCGAAAACGTCGGCCGCACCGCCCGCCACCACACGTTTTTTGAGATGTTGGGGAACTTCAGTTTCGGGGATTATTTCAAGAAACAGGCAATTGCTTGGGCTTGGGAACTTTCCACGGAAGTTTTCGGTTTACCAGCGTCGAATTTGGTTGTTAGCGTTTTCCGAGAAGATGACGAAGCTTTTGCGATTTGGCGCGATGAAATTGGCATTCCGGGCGATCGGATTCAGCGCATGGGAGAAGATGACAATTTCTGGCAATCCGGCCCGACTGGCCCCTGCGGCCCCTGTTCGGAGATTTACTATGATTTCTACCCAGAGAGAGGCGACAATATTGACCTCGAAGATGATAGCAGGTTTATTGAATTCTACAACCTGGTTTTCATGCAGTACAATAAAGATGCAGAGGGCAATTTAACACCGCTGCAAAATCAAAATATTGATACTGGCATGGGACTGGAACGGATGGCGCAAATCCTCCAGCAAGTCCCCAATAATTACGAAACAGATTTGATTTTCCCGATCGTTCAATCGGCGGCGGAAATTGCCGGGATTGATTACCACAATAGCGATGAAAAAGTCAAGGTTTCGCTGAAAGTAATTGGCGATCACGTTCGGGCTGTGGTGCACATGATTGCGGACGAAATTCGCGCGTCGAATGTTGGTCGGGGTTACATTTTGCGCCGGTTGATTCGCCGGGTGGTGCGCCACGGGCGGCTGATTGGAATTCAGGGCGAATTTACGGTGCGGGTGGCTGAAAGTGCGATCGCCCTTTCGGAAGCAGCTTATCCAAACGTGCGGCGGCGGGAAGGTCAAATTAAGGCGGAATTGGCAAGGGAAGAAGCGCAGTTTCTCAAGACTTTGGAACGCGGAGAGAAGCTGCTGGAGGAAATTGTCGATCGCACAAAACAGCAAGCAAACCAACAAATCAGCGGTCAAGATGCTTTCACTCTTTACGATACCTACGGTTTCCCCTTAGAACTGACTCAAGAAATTGCTGAGGAACAGGGAATTTCTGTGGATTTGGACGGATTTGAAAGGGCAATGAAGGAACAGCAAACTCGCGCTAAAGATGCTCGCCAAACTATCGATTTGACCGTGCAGGGTTCTTTGGATAAGTTGGCTGAAACAATCCAAGGAACTGAGTTTGTCGGTTATGCTGAATTGTCGAGTTTAGCTGAGGTGGAAGTTATCTTGGTTGACGGCAAATCTGTGGAGGAAGCAGCCGCCGGGACTGAGATACAAGTTGTTTTGAACCAAACGCCGTTTTATGCTGAATCCGGCGGACAAATTGGGGATAAAGGTTATTTGAAAAGCGGAGATAATGGTGATGGTTTGTTGGTGAGAGTTGAGGATGTGAAGAAGGAATCGGATTTCTTCGTGCATTTCGGCTTGGTGGAACGGGGAACGCTGAGAGTTGGCGATAGTATTACTGCGAAAATTGACAATAGCAGCCGTCGGCGCATTCAGGCCAACCACACAGCAACTCACTTATTACAATCAGCTTTGCGGAAAATTGTGGACGATTCGATTTCGCAAGCTGGTTCGCTGGTATCGTCAGAGAGATTGCGGTTTGATTTCAATTCTCCGCGCGCTGTCACAGCAGAAGAGTTGCAGAAAATTGAGGATTTAGTTAATAGTTGGATTGCTGAGGCGCACGCTGCGGTCGTTGCAGAAATGCCGATCGCCCAAGCGAGGGAAAAAGGCGCGACTGCGATGTTTGGCGAGAAGTACGGCGACGTGGTGCGGGTGATCGATTTTCCCGGCGTTTCGATGGAATTGTGCGGCGGAACTCACGTCAGCAATACCGCAGAAATCGGGCTGTTTAAGATTGTTTCCGAAGCGGGGGTAGCGGCGGGAACTCGCAGGATTGAAGCGGTTTCCGGTCAAGCTGTTTTGGACTATTTGAACGTGCGGGATAAGGTGGTGCGCCATTTGGGCGATCGATTTAAGGCGAAGCCTGAAGAATTGCCGAACCGGATTACTAATTTGCAGAATGAGTTGAAGGATACTCAGAAACATTTGGCTGCTGTGAAGTCGGAATTGGCGATCGCGAAATCCGACCAGTTGCTGAGTGCGGCTGAGGATCTCGGCGAATTCAAAATCATTGTAGCTCAATTGGGAGATGTGGATGCAGAAGCGCTGAAAACTGCGGCGGAAAGATTGCAGCAAAAGTTAGGAAGTGCTGCGGTTGTTTTGGCATCAATTCCTGAACCGGATAAGGTAAGTTTGGTGGCAGCTTTTAGTCCCGAAGTCAATAAAAAAGGATTGCAAGCTGGCAAGTTTATCGGGGGAATTGCTCAAATTTGCGGCGGAAAAGGCGGCGGGCGGCCGAATTTGGCGCAGGCTGGAGGACGCGATGCAAGTAAGTTGCAGGAAGCGTTGGAAAGTGCTCGCAATTTGTTAGTTCAAGGGTTGGGTTAATCTGGGTTTTTTGTAGGAGACTAAAACTCTTTGTATCTCTCGTTTATAGCGGAGGCTAGATCCCCCTAAATCCCCCTTAAGAAGGGGGACTTCGATCGGAATCTTGTCCCCCCCTTCTTTAAGGGGGGCTAGGGGGGATCGGGGCCTAATCGTCAGTTCGATCGCTTCCGTCTGCCTGAATCTTCGCAGGCTGCTACCGCATATTTGGGCCCTTACATCTGCGTTTATCCGCGTCCATCGCCAACATCTGCGGTTAAAAACTCCCTTGATTTCCCCCGGCAAAAAATGTAAAATCCTACAAACATGGGTTGTAAAAAATGAACGAAGAACGCCGCCAAGCCTATCTCACCCTGATTCAATCTCTCCTCACCTGGGACAGCGACGAACAAACCGCCATCCTGCAAGCCAATCTCGAATTATTAGACGATGAATTTGCCCAATATTTGCGATAGTGGGCAACTGAAACCCTGCCCAACTTGGATGCAGACAAAGCAGAAACTATTGCCAATATTTTATACAATTTCAATCTAAAAATCTCAAGTCTTCAGCAAGGCAGTCGCCGAAGCAACATAGAGATTGCGATTGCTTGTCTGGATATAGGATTAACTATTTTTACCTGCGAAGCTGACTCAGAAAAGTGGGCAATGTTTCACATTTGTCTAGGTATTGCTTACTATTCCAGAATCAAGGGAGACAGGGGTGATAATTTGGAAAGGACGATATTATTTTTTGAAGCTGCTTTAGAAGTTTACACCCGCGAAGCTTTTCCCCAAGATTGGGCGGGGACTCAAAATAATTTGGGAGAAGCTTACAGAAACAGAATCAAGGGAGACAGGGGAGAGAATATAGAAAAGACGATCGCTTTTTATGAAACTGCTTTACAAGTTTACACCCGCCCAACTTTTCCCGAATATTGGGCAATGACTCAAAATAATTTGGCACTTGCTTACAGCCAGAGAATCAAGGGAGACAGGGGTGATAATTTAGAAAGGGCGATCGCTTTTTATGAAGCTGCTTTACAAGTTCGCACCCGCGAAGCTTTTCCCCAAGATTGGGCGGGGACTCAAA
>NZ_JAUBVK010000029.1:47283-68229 GCF_036705795.1 Microcoleus sp. ARI1-B5 | reverse complement strand
CCCCAAGATTGGGCGGGGACTCAAAATAATTTGGGAGAAGCTTACAGAAACAGAATCAAGGGAGACAGGGGAGAGAACTTAGAAAAGGCGATCGCTTTTTATGAAGCTGCTTTACAAGTTTACACCCGCCCAACTTTTCCCGAATATTGGGCAATGACTCAAAATAATTTGGGAGAAGCTTACAGCCAGAGAATCAAGGGAGACAGGGGTGATAATTTGGAAAGGGCGATCGCTTTTTTTCAAGCTGTTTTAGAAGTTTGCACCCGCAAAGCTTTTACGCAAGATTTGGCGGTTACTAAAAATAATTTACTAAATGCTTACAGAAATAGAGTCAAAGGAAATAAGAATAACAATATAGCAAGGGCGATCGCATTTTATGAAGCAGCTTTACAAGTTCGCACTCCCACCGCTTTGCCAATTGACTGTCTGCAAACAGGCAGAAATCTAGGCAATTTAGGATTTGCAGAAAGTTTGTGGGAAACAGCCATCTTCGGCTACGAAAAAGCCATCGAAGCAGTTGAACAAAGCCGCGAGTGGATAACCTCCGACAACCGCAAACGAGAAATCATCGAAGAAAATCTCGACCTCTACGAAAAAATGATGCAATCCTGCATCAATCACCAACAATATGACAAAGCCCTGCAAACAATCGAACGCAGCAAATCCCGCTACCTAGTCGAACTCTTCACCAACAGCGAAATCTACCCCAAAACAGCAACCGACACCGAGAAACAGCAACTCCAAAACCTGCGCCGCCAAATCGCCGCCTCCCAACAACTCTTAGAAACAGAAACCCCATCTCCTCCCCCTCTTTCTCCCCCCCTTACCAAGGGGAGGCCGGGGGGGGTTCCAGATGACTCTCCCTCACAACGCACAACCCAAACCCGCAGCCTCAGCCCCGAATATTTCCAACAACAAAAAGCCCAATTAGAAACAACATCACAGCAACTAACACAACTGCTGGAACAGATAAAACAGCGAGAACCAGAATTCACCCTAACTCAAAAAGTCGAACCCATAGACATCACCAAATTCCAACAAACCTTAGACACCGAAACAGCAATCATAGAATGGTACATCGGCAATTCTAACTCCCCCCTTACTAAGGGGGGCTGGGGGGGATCTGCATTTATCATCACCCGCGACAGCATAAAACCAGTCACATATACCACAACCGAAATAGCCGAATTAGAAACCTGGAAAAACAACTATCTCGACGAATACCGCGACAAAAACACCAACAAAACCTGGCAAAAAACCCTATCCCAAAAACTCCAAAAACTCTCAGAAATCCTGCGGCTAAACGAGATAATCGCCCACATACCCCCCAACTGCAAACAACTAATCCTAGTACCCCACCGCTACCTGCACTTATTCCCCCTCCACGCCCTACCATTCACATCAGAGGGCGGGCACGGGGGCACCGCCCCTACGAGGTACTTGTTAGACTGCTTCCCCGCCGGCGTGAAATACAGCCCCAGCTTGCAACTACTGCAACTCGTAAAAAATCGCCTCACCACCAGAAAATCTACCCCACCAAATCAGCAACAACTATTTGCCCTCCAGAATCCCACCGAAGATTTATTCAACGCCGACATGGAAGTAGAAACCATCAAAACCAGATTCAATCCGCATCAAATTTTACTCAAAAAACAAGCCACAAAAACCGCCCTCAACGACAACCGAGAAAACCTCTCAAACACCAGCTACCTGCACTTTTCGTGTCACGGCGTATTCAACTTTGACTCTCCGCTGTTGTCATCCCTAGTCTTAGCCGATTCCCTGGAACCGCAAACCTCACCCCCGCCCCCAGAGTCAAATCAGCCCGCTGAAAAACAGCGCTATGTCACCCTACGCAGCGGCAGAAAAGCCATCCCAGAAAAATGCCTCACCCTGCGAGAAATCTTTGCCGAATTGCAGTTACCGCAGTGCAATCTCGTCACACTTTCCGCCTGCGAAACCGGGTTAACCGACTCAACCGCAATGACCGATGAATACATTGGTTTACCCAGCGGCTTCTTGTATGCGGGTAGCATGAATGTTGTCAGCAGTCTGTGGGCTGTGGATGATTTTACCACAGCAATTTTGATGATTAAATTTTATCAAGAATTGCCGGATGCAGATTCAGTAGCCCTCGCTTTGAATGCGGCGCAAAACTGGATGCGCGGTGTTAGCAAGGAGGATGTTATAGTTTGGGTGAAATTGTTAAATTTAGATGAAAAATGGCAACAAGGTACGGAATTGTGGTTAATTAACTCGAATGAAGAACAGCCTTTCAGCGATCCGAAATATTGGGCGGCCTTCTGTGCAACGGGATATTAACTTAGGTGTGCCATCAGGATTTTGTAGGGGCGGGTTTTACAAACAATATATAACGATGACCAACAATCTAGATCAACCCGCCCCCACCCCACCAATAACCCACATCAACCTGAAATTTGCATCGAATGCTAAAATGTAGATGATGATTTTTCGCTGGGTGGGGGCGGGTTTTTGAGATTGTTTGTTTCAGGCAATTATGGTTGGTGAAACCCGCCCCTACAAATCTATATTTTTTAATCACGGGAGTAATTACAATGGAACCTGACAAAATTATCAATGCTTTTCTCCAATGGCTGCACGAAAATCCGAGTATTTTCATGCCGACAGCATGGCAAGATTTACCCGAATTAAAAACAGAAATGGGAGAACTCGCAGACGATCAAATGTTTTTTATTGCTATGGCTATCAGCAAGTGGTGTTCTCGTCATCAATTGGGAGATGAATTAAAAATTGCTGCGGGTAAATGCAAAAAAGAAATCGACGATGCCGGCGAACCGACCCCAACTACAATTGACCCACTAACTAACATCACCCAAACTCTGCGTCAAAGCATTGAAGATAGCTACAAAAAAATTCAAGAACAACTAGATGCAGAGAATCAATCAAATACAGACAATGACTGAAAACAGTAAAATCTATGCCCCCAACGTCTATTTGTTTGCCTTTCACCTCTGCCAACCCTTAGAATCAGAGTCGAGTTCCCCTGTGGAATTCGCCCGTTTGTGGCAGAAGTGCGATGAGATTTTGCAAACTAAATTAGCAGTCGGTAAAGCATTCAACGGCAGCTACTTGTCCAAAAAAGACGAACCTGCCGGATGGCGAGTCAACCTGATTGATAAACAAGTTGTTGGCAACCGGAATTCTCTCCCCTTTGATAAGAATATTTCCCACGAAAACCAACAAATTAATCTCAAAGGTTTCGCCCAACCGCTGCGAATTGATGACAGCTACGCTTTGGGTTTACAAATTCGCGTTCCCGAAAAAGTTAACGGCATTAAAACACCTGCTGTCGATGTTAGCATCTTCAAGGAATTTAATCCCGATAACTGCTTGCTGCCGGATTTTGTACAAAGCTATTTCGGGCAAACTCTGCTGCTTACAGCTTGGCTGAGTGTCGAACAAAATCAGGCGGCGCGGGCAGATTCGCAGTTTCTCCAAGCTTTAGGCAAACAGTGTCTGGAAAAGTTGATTTCTGGTCAAAATCTGCCGAGTTTTTACCGTCAAGGCGAATTGTTCGGTAGCCCGATTTTAGAATACGGCAATCCGAGTCGGCAAGATACCGACTGCCACGTTATCGTCTGGTTTTTCAACAGTTCTGCAACTGATGAAATCTGGGATGAGACGCGGTACAGCGATTTTATGGATTTGTTTTTGTACCGAAATAAGATTCTTCGCGCTTATCACGACAGCCGCAAACTTTACCTGGTGACTCGCGAGGAATACAAACAAATTGAACTGGATATTGACAAGACTTTTAAGTATTTGCAGCGAGATAAAGCTCAGCAGAGGCAATCGAAAGGTGCGGGTTTAAAGGAGGAAGAATTAAAATATCTGGAAACTCAGATGATTGAGATGCCGCCTCGCGCTGTGAAGTATGCCCGAATGCTGATTGATTTAGAGTTTCGCCAAAATACGATCGCCATTAACGCCCAAAATTACCAAGATAAATTAAATAAAATAAGTCTTGACATCAAAGCAGCTAAAAAGTACAATGGTAGTGATGCCGATTTAAGTTTCCTCGCAGCATTCAGTAAAGAAACTTGCCCGCAGTTTCAAAGGCAGATTCAAGCAGATTTAGGCTATTTCAAACACGGTTCCGGCTTGCTAGACCAAGCAACTGAGGCAATTCGAGCTATTGTGGCGATCGAAGAAGCTTATCGGGATGCGAAACTAGAGGTAACGATTCAAGCTGTCGGCTTTGGTTTGGGAGTAGCCGGGGTGGTGACTGGAAGTGCTCCTTATTTAATTAAACAAGACCCGCCGAACCAGATGGTTGCTTTGCCTTTCCTAAAGGTGGGAATTAATTCTTTTGCGTTGGTATTGTTGATTAGTATCGGTGCGGGGTTTGGGGTTTGGCTTGTGGTTATGTTGGGGGCAAAGTTCAAGAATCTACTAACTAGAACTAAACAGTTGCCGCCGCCATAATCCCGGTTCCGGGCGGGCAAATCACCCGCCCCAGAAAAAGATTGAGCTTAATATTGAGGTACAGATGGGTCTACTTCTTCACTCCAAGCAGTAATCCCGCCCTTAACATTAATCCCCTCAATTCCCGCTTCCTTCAAAATCCCCAAAGCCTTCGCAGAACGCCCGCCCATTTTGCAGTGTGCAATCAAGCGGTGTCCGTTCAACAATTCCTTGACCTTGGCGACACCTGCGCCTTGTTCGATATCCGGCAAAGGAACCAAAACCGACCCAGGAATTTGACAAATTTGATACTCGTTGGGATTCCGAACATCTAACAATACAAAATCCTTTGCACCGCTGTCGATTAACTCCTTAAGTTGCGTGACAGTCATCTCAGGAATTTGCGTTTGCTGACTTGCTTCCTGCGCTTTAGCTTGAGGAATGCCGCAGAATTGTTCGTAATCGATTAACTTTTCAATTACCGGGCGCACTGGATTAGGCCGCAGTTTCAATTGCCGGAACGTCATATCTAAGGCATTGTAAAGCAACAATCTGCCGCTCAAAGTAGTGCCTTGACCCAAGATAATTTTGATAGCTTCCGTTGCTTGGATAGACCCGACAACTCCGCACAAAACGCCTAAAACGCCGCCTTCTGCACAAGAAGGAACCATCCCAGGAGGCGGGGGTTCTGGGTACAAATCGCGGTAATTCGGGCCGCCTTCGTAGTTGAAAACTGTTGCTTGCCCTTCAAATCGGAAGATAGAACCGTAGACGTTCGGCTTGTTTAAAAGCACGCAAACGTCGTTCATCAAATAGCGAGTCGGGAAGTTGTCCGTACCGTCGATGATGATATCGTAAGGAGTGGCAATGTCGAGCGCATTTTCCGAACTAACGCGAGTTTCGTACAAATCAACTTGACAAAAAGGATTAATTTCTAAAATCCGATTTTTAGCCGACTCAATCTTCGGTTTCCCCACCCAAGATGTACCGTGAATTACTTGCCGCTGCAAATTGGAATGGTCTACAACATCAAAGTCTACAATCCCAATGCGGCCAACACCGGCGGCGGCTAAATACAGCAGCAGCGGCGAACCGAGACCTCCCGTACCGATGCAGAGCACGCTGGCAGCTTTGAGACGCTTCTGGCCTTCCAATCCAACTTCTGGGAGGATCAGGTGGCGAGAGTAGCGTTCGTATTCTTGTTTGTTGAGCTGGATCTCGTCCAGATTAGGATTTAGCATGATATTGTGTGTAGCGCAGATTTTGAATTATATCCTATCTGAATCTTTCGCATTTTTACCTGTTTGTTATTTTTACTAATTATTTCTTAATCTGAGTCGGTTCCTGTGCGAGAATTTCCTCTGCTTGAAAGTTCCCCTCTCCGTCAAGACTCCAACTGCGGAGGTCTTCTGAAGAGCCTTGTCGGACTGAGACAATGATGTAAGAGTATTCGGCCCAGGCCAATGTCCGATCGCACTCTGAGGGCACTGCGGGACAATCCGTGTGAGAATGATATATGCCGATAATATCCAGAGTGCGATCGCGCCCATGTTTCATCGCCCGCAACATATCTTCCGGCTTTATAGCATATCTGCGTCTTTCTGTCAAGTCTTTTTGTTCCGGCCAATTCTCCTCAGCTTCCGCACTCCAAGCATTGTCAGTCGGCCAAACTTCTACTAAAGTTTTAACACCGCCGGTAACTCGACCGAGCAACAAACCGCAGCATTCTTCAGGATAAGCGCTTTCGGCGTGGGTGCGGATGGATAAAATTTGAGAGTCAGAAAGTGCGATCGGCTGCATAGGATTTTATTGTAGTTTTTTTTGTAAAGTGCGATTCCCTGCGGGATAGCTACGCTTCACGGGCTTTTTTTTAATTGTGGAACAGGCCGGAAAGCCTGTTCAATACTGGCTTTTCTGGAGATGTCTATTGATTTGACATTCCTGTAGCTGTTTGCAAAACAGTTCTATAAGCAATGACAGCTTCAGTCTGGTTAACATATCCTACATATTGACTCAATACAGAAAAGTCTAACTCAGGCAAAAATTCACTGCTCGAAATTAACTCATAACCAGACTCCCGCAAGTGGTAAAGAGAAAATTGATCGTTAGCCCAAAACCAGACTTCAGGAACTTGCAAACCGCGATACACTTCTAGTTTGTCAACTCCACCGCTAGTTAGAGCAATTTCGATCGCAATATCAGGGATTTCTGCAAGTGTACCCAAGCAGTAACACTCATCCGGTTCGGCACCCCGTTTGACTGCTTCGCGGCGAAATGTAGCACTTCCGTAACCGTTGAGATTAATTAGCCTTTCAACTGCATAGGTTTCTATCAACCGGGCAATAATTGTTTTAAGCCTTTCATGTTCTGGCGAATTCGTCATAATAATTTCTAACGTTCCTTCCAAGTAGATCATCCTGGGAAATTCATCGACAAACATATCGGAAAGTTGTTCGTATTGCTCCCAAGTCACATCATATAGAATTATGCGCTGTTCAGTCGCTGGATCGAGAGTTTTTGGATCTAAAAGTAGCATAACTAATTACCTGTACTTAAGATATCTCAACGTTAGATTTTTTCGTTCTTTCTCAACTTCTTCTCTGTGTCCTCTGCGGTCTCTGCGGTTCGTTAAAAAAGTTCCTATATAAATTTAACGAACCGCGAAGACGCTTATGACACAAAGGAAGAGAAGAGAAGGGGAAAAAGAGTTAATTCAATCAAGTCGGAGTTTGCTGCAACTCAGGGCGTTCATCTGGAACTATCGCACCTTCGACAGGACACACCTGCAAACAAATGCCGCAGTCAATGCAGGTATCAAAATCAATCCAAAACCAATCAGTACCCTTGACATTTTTGCCAGGGCCGGGGTGAATGCAAGCAACCGGACAAGCGCCGACGCAATCAGCAATTCCTTCGCAAGTATTGGTAACAATAGTGTGCGCCATGTTTCAATTTTAAATTGGGGATTTTGGATGAGATATTAGCAATTGGTAATTAGGAATTACGTTTCAAACAGATCCTAATTTACTGTTTCAATTGTTGGGAACCCTTCGGCATTTACCCAAGCAATTTGAGCAATTCGTCGATCGCGCGCGTATTCCCGCGCCGCCTCCGCAGTCTCCCGACTCTCCAAATCTATTTCTACTCGAACTAGGTGAGTAGACTCTCGGAGTTTGCGGGCGTAATCAAAGGCCGCCGCCGTCGCTTCGGGAGTTTGAGGCACCACCAACCATTCGCTAGCTGCTGTCTCCGTGGGCAATTGACCCTCTGTCAGCAAAACTTGGTGCAAATCTTCAATATTCAGACAAAACCCGATGCCGGGGGAATTTTGCCCTTGGGGGTCGAACAGTCCCAACAGTTGGTCGTACCGTCCGCCTTGTCCTAACACTCGCTGTCCGCTTTTGCTGCTGCTGACAACTTCAAACACTATTCCAGTGTAATAGTCAAATGTTTGAATTAAACTCAAATCGAGGTGGATGTGAGATTTTAAATTGGGGATTTTTGCTTGACATTTGTGCAGCAGTTCGATCGCACATTTGAGTTCATTTAACGCTGCTTGCTGCGGCAAATCTAAATCCAGCTTCGCCACAATCTGCAACACATCTTCTGGGCGGCCGCGCAAGTCAAATAACAGCAGAGCTCTTTCTCGCAATTCGTCAGACAGCGGCAAAGTTTCTAAGGCTATGCGATCGAGATTTGCGATCGCCGATCGCACTTTTTGGCGCAAGGACGGCCCAAACGGTTCCAGCAAAGTTGCAGTCAAGCCCGCTTCTCCCAGCACCAAATGCCAGTCATCAATTTCTAAGTTTTGCAAGCATTCAGACAGCAGCAGCAGCACTTCTGCATCCGCAACGCTCCCCCCCGCGCCGAGCAGCTCTACCCCAGCTTGATAGAACTCCTGTTGCCCGCCTGAGCCAGTATCTGGGCCTTTGCGGAAGACGTTCGCGTTGTAGTAGAGCCGCTGGGGCTGCCAGGAAGTCCCGGACATCCGCATTGCAGCCGCGCGGGCGATGGATGCTGTTAATTCCGGCCGCAAACCAAGTTCTCCATCCTCGGCGTCTTGCAGTTGAATTAAGGTCGATCGGTCGATCGCGCCCCCAGCCATCAAAGTCTCCAGCCTCTCTAGAGTAGAAGTAATAATCCGGTGATAGCCCCAGCGGTGAAAAACCTGCTGCAAGCGCCGTTCGATCGCAATTTTTTGAGCAACGTCAAGGGGCAATAAATCTCTTGCACCCGATGGGGGTTGGTGAACCATATCAATTTTAGAGTTTAGACTTTAGATTTGCGATTGGGCACAGAAGCTTAGCTTTACGGGACGGTGTTAAAGTCGAACGCTGCAAGCCTAACATTCGACTTTAACAAATTAAGGTATCAACAATACGCTTGGGATCGGAAGACCGGGCGCTTGAAACCGCCGTATTATCTTTTCAACGATTCAAAACTGACAACTGACAACTGACAACTGACAACTGACAACTTCTCATTTCTTCTTCCCGCCAAACAAACTTGCAAAAAATCCCGGTTTCTCGTCACCTTTTTTATCCTTTGCGGAAGCTTGTTCCAGCTTTTTCTTCACCTCCAAAGCCGTCGGTTCTTCAGGATTTGATGCCAAAGCTTTTTGCACCTCAATTTTTGCCATTGTGGCTTGATTTTGTTGAAAATAACACATTGCTAACAGAGCGTGGGCCTTGCTGTGTTTCGGCTCGCGCTTCAGAGCTTCTTTTAACTCCAAAGTTGCTTTAGCGTAACTTTTGCTCTCCATGAATTTTTGAGCTCGGTCACAATATTGATCGGCCAGCGAGTCTAGTGGGGGTTTGGGCCGCAGCGGCTGTGGAGTCACCGGGTCTTCTTTTTTTGTTTTCGGATCTACAACTGGTGGATCTACTTTTGTTGGGGGCAGAGGAGGTGGCGTTACACCAACGCCAAGGCGCTCTTTTCGCAGCAGGTAAACCATGTTTAGTTCGCTAATTTGATCGATCGCATCTTGGGTTTCCTGAACCGACTCGTACTGCTTGAGAGCGAGTTTGCCAACTGCTGTTTTATAAGCTTCTTCCAAATCTTTAGCGGTAGCTAACTCTTTGGCTGCTGCGCTTTCGACTTGCATTTTTGCTTGTTCTTTAGCGACGCGCTTAGCGATGGCTGCTAATAGCAGGTTGTATTCTTTGCGATCGCTTTCCTTAGAGAATTTGTTGTAGGCCGGATTCACCACTTTTGACAAAAATTGGTTGGCCCACTCTTTATCGGCTGAGTCTTCAAAAGAGCAAGTATCCGAATGCAAGCGGCGGGCGATTTTCATGTAGCGCTTGCGGATGTCGTTAAACTCTGCGTCTAAGGGAATTCCCAAAATTGCGTGCTGATCCGTAAAGTCGTACTTGAACAGCCCTTTTGTCATTTCAAAAGACATAACTTTTACTCTCGCTTTCCTGACTTTTGACTATTCTTTAATGTAGCCTGACTTAAGGGGTTGTGACCCCCGTACTATCCCTGAGCCCTTGCTGTCGAAGCGCTACTTCCAGGAAGATAAGGGCCCAACTGCTAGCAGCGCGGCACTGAGTTCGGCGTGTATTTTGCCGTTTGTCGCCAAAACCCGACCAGAGTTCATCTCAAAAGCACTACCGTCATAGGCTGTAACTTGACCTCCGGCTTCGGAGACGATGAGTACACCGGCTGCTACGTCCCAAGGGGCGAGTCCCCGTTCCCAGTATCCGTCCAATCGCCCGCAGGCTGTATGTGCGAGGTCTAGGGATGCCGAACCGCTGCGCCGCACGCCTTGGGTGAGGTGGGTGAGGTGACAGAATTCCGCATAATTATTGTCTGCTGTTTCGCGCCGATCGTATGCAAAGCCGGTGACTAGCAAGCTGGTTCTCAATTCTGAGATGTGGGAAACTGCGATCGGCCTTCGGTTGCAGGTCGCTCCCAATCCTTTGCCGGCCCGAAACAATTCGTTATGAAAAGGATCGTAAATTACGCCAATTTGTGGTATGCCGTCGATTAAAAGCCCGATCGACACAGCGTAAAAAGGATATTGGTGAGCGTAATTCGTTGTACCGTCCAAAGGGTCGATCGCCCACAGGTATTTGCTAGTTGCATCTCCTAATTTGCCCGATTCTTCAGCGAGGATGGCGTGTTCGGGTACGTGGCGGCCGAGAATTTCTAAGATGACGGCTTCTGAGGCTTTGTCGGCTTCTGTGACTAAATCGCCCGAGCGACCTTTTTCTTGAATTTTTTCTAATTTGCCGCAGAAAGATTGCAGCACGGAACCGGCGGCGAGGGCTGCTTCGGTGGCTATTTCTAAGTAGTTTTGCAGGTGATTATCTGTCATTGGGAAGAAGGAAGTACGAACCGCGAAGACGCGAAGGACACGAAGGAAGATGGAAGATGGAAGATGGAAGATGGAAGATGGAAGATGGAAGATGGAAGATGGAAGATGGAAGATGGAAGATGGAAGAGGCAAGAATAACTGGTTCCTAGGAAGAGCCTGGGAACCTATATCTAGAGGCTCTGCCTCGGCCCGAAAAAATGGAGGCATAGCCTCCGGATCTGCGTTCCCAGGCTCTTCCTAGGAACGAGTGGAACTATCAACTGTCAACTGCCAACTATCAACTGTCAACTGTCAACTGTCAACTGTCAACTGACTATTTCTGATTTTGCTGCTGGCGGAATTCTGCGGGAGTTTGGCGCAAAGCTCGTTCTGGATTCCAAAGACCTTTACCCATGAGTCTCGCCCATTCTTGAGCGTTGGCGAGCCGCTGTTGATATTTGGTGTTGCGCGATCGCACGGAGGCCAAAACGTAACCTTCTTTGACTAGCAGTTCGTTGAGCAAAATTTTATCTTGCCACAAATAGGCTAGTTTGCGATCGAACTGGTCTTTCTGTTCAATGTCTGATTCTAACAATACTTGTTTTCCCCCAGTTAGCTGTTCTAGTCTTTGTTTGGCGGCTTCTCCCCAAGGCTGCTGTTTTAAATCTGGCGCATCAATACCAATCAGCCTGATTTGTTCTAATAAGGCGATTTTGTCGGCTGTACTGATAACTTCGATTGTTTGCCCGCTGATGGCCCTTTCTACTTTGGCGATCGTACCTTGGGGCATTTCTGGTTTTTCGCAGCTAGCTAACAACACACAAAGGGCGATCGCAAATAACCTATAAAGCAGCATTGTTAATTGTTAATTGGGAATTGGCAATTGGGCATTGAGTGAGCGTGCGATCGCTCGGGTATAATTCCGATCGAACCGGATTTGACATCATTCTTCATCCAACGGCAAACCTGCTCTAACTTTACCTTTACCGAAATAGCGGCCGAATTGCAATTCGTAAACTTCATCTTCGTCTTGCGTCTCTACCTCGACGTTAGAACGGGGATAGCAGACGCACAGCAAAGCATAACCCTCTTTTTGCAGTTCCACAGAAAGTCCCATTGCTTCAGGCTGGTGCAGTTCGCCCGACTTGACGCGCACCGCGCAGGCTGTACAAGCGCCGTTGCGACAGGAAAAGGGCAATTCTACGCCTTGATTTTCGGCGCTTTGCAGGATGTAACGGTCTTCGGGTACTCGCACTGTGTGGCGATCGCCCGTTTGTCTGTTATGAATTTTAATTGTGTAGGAGCGAGTCATCTTGATTTTAGATTTTAGATTTTAGATTTTAGATTGGCGTTTGGGGGCAAAATCCTTGATATGAATGGGTTTGCGACACAGGGGAGGAGAATTTTACTCGCCCCTTTGACACCCTACCCACATTAAACAACAAATTTATGCCGTTACCCCTTCCCAAATCAGATTTGTTCTGCTAAGATAGTTTAGCTGTGGCTGAATGAATTCATTTAGCCCTGGAGAGGTGGCCGAGCGGTTGAAGGCGCACGCCTGGAAAGTGTGTTTAGGGCAACTTAACGAGGGTTCGAATCCCTCCCTCTCCGTTACACAAGCTGTTCAGGCAAAAAAACAGCTTGCAAAAAATCTCTTGTATGAGATAAATATTTCAATTCGATCGCCCCTGAGTTTTTTATAGAAAAGTCTGGGGCGATAGCTTTTATATTTTTGAGTGTAAATTAGCAGTTGTTTCATCTTGACTAATCCACCTTGCTATACAAATCTTCGTCAGCTTGCCCAAAAGCAGGACGAGCCATCAAATTTTGAGTGTAAGCAGTTAAAATTGGCTGATTTTTTAGCATTCCCAATTTAAAAGCCCAGACGAGAACTCCGCCTGCGATAATATCAGCTATGGTAAATTGATTTTCCACAAGGTAATCTTGATTTTTTACTGCCTCTGTGAGTGGTTCGGAAACGCGATCGAACCATTGTTGGGCTTCCGGCGCCGAGCATTCTTGGGCTAGTTTCTTCGGCAGCAATTTCTCTGGCAAGTGAGGCAAAACATTAAACATGAATTTTTCCACAGGGGGTTCGAGCGTCGCAACTGCATAAAAGAGCCACTGGTAGTAATAGCCTCGCGCTGGCATCGAGAGTGCTGGTGCTAATCCTTTTTCTGGATATCGGTCAGCGAGGTAAGTACAAATCGCAGCCGACTCAAAGATGGTAACATCTCCATCGATTAAAACGGGTACTTTCCCATGCGGATGAAGTTTTCGGTATTCGGGCTCTTTCATCACAGCCATCGTTGGTCGTACCAATTCGTAAGGAATTGCCATCTCTTCCAAACACCACCGAGGCCGCACTGCTCTTGTCGTAGGAATGTAATAAAGTTTCATGAAAGTAATAGCTACTAGAGACTATCATTATAAAGAATATATGATTGATTTGTCGATGCTTTTACTTGATTCCAATAAGTCCAACATTCTCTCTCAGGGCTATTTCATTCTAGTTGAGTAGCTGCTTCGATCGTCAAGTATCGTCAAACGGACACGCGAGCCCGTTGCTGACATCAAATATTTGTGGAACCCGCACGCGAGCCCGTTGCTAACATTGGTGCAAGATGTCAGTGCGATCGAACTTAGCACCGGTGAGATTTGCTCCTCTAAACGAAGTACCCTCAGCATTTGCAATCTCTCGAACAATAGCAGAGAAAGAGACAAAGGAAAACCAAATATACAGCAGCGACAGCAAGGCGAAACACGTACCCCAAAACAGTTTGTGAGTGCTCAGAAAAGCGCTGGCCGTTGCAGAAAACAAAAAAGCTGCTGCGTAAGTCGCAACACTTCCAGCGGCTGCGATCGCAACTTTAGCAAATTGGTGGCGAATCCGGGAGTTCACAAAAAACATTAACACCCCGCCGATCGCCATGGAAGCAAGAGCAGCCTGAGAATTATTATTAGTTGCAGTCCCAGCATAGAAAAATCCCAACAAAGCCCCTGATAGAATAGCAGAAATTGCTCCCGCAAATCTACCCAATTTTGACGTTGGTGGGTGTGTCCGGGCGATCGCCCCAGCCATACCAGCAGCGCTCAAAACCCCGTACAGCAACAGCACAAAAGGCCAACTTCTAGACCCCCATACCTGTCCTTGCGTACTCAAAATCAGCCGAGTCACAACATCACCCACAACCAAACAAATCGCGATCGCCACGCCACTCAAAACACCAATCTGTCGCCCCGAAAGCCCCATTTTAGCACCAATAAAATTCGCCCCCTCCAACTGAGCATTACTAAAATTGCAGCCGCGAACATCCGCACCGCCGAAATCCGCACCATTCAGAACTTGTCCCCGGAACGATCGATTTCGCAAAACTTGATTGCTAAAATTAAGACAATCCGAATAATTCATACTTCTCTTCTCTTCTCTTCTCTCTCTTCTCTCTTCCTTCGCGTATGAAAGCGTCTTCGCGGTTCCTTTAAAAAAAATCTCCGTCACAGAATGAAACTAAATTATCCGCACAAAATCAAACAACTTCCCCACATTCTCGGTTTCGGAATCTTGCTCGCACCAATACTAATCTACAACATTCCCTACTTTTCGCGTCCACCACAAACAAACGAAGCCCGATCGCTATTTCAAGGAATCGCCTACCGCAGGGAATTTCGCTCAAATCCGCGTCCCGCCCTCATTCACATAGTTAGCATCGACCTCAAAGCCCCGGGAATTGGAATTTTTGTCACACCCGGAACCGCAACAGCCGATTTAACAGAAACCCACGCCCGCACCGCTACTGAATTTCTCAAAGAATTTAAATTGCAACTAGCAGTCAACGCCAATTTCTTTTATCCCTGCATCGAACAAGCACCTTGGCATTATTATCCCCGCAGCGGCGATCGAGTAAATAACGTCGGACACGCCATTTCTAAAGGCCAAGCTTACTCTCAACCACAATCACACTTTCCCGCCCTTTGTTTTGACACCAACAACCGCGCCCAAATAATCGAAAACGGCACTTGTCCTCAGGGAACAGCCCATGCAGTTGCGGGAGATACTGTACTGGTGAAAAATGGCAAACCAATAGCACAAAGCCAGGAAAAAAGCAAGGATGATAAACCTTATCCGCGAACAGTTGCGGCGATCGACTTCACAGGCGAAAAGTTGTGGTTGATTGTAGCAGACGGCAAGCAGAGACAGTACAGCGAAGGGCTGAAGTTGAGCGAAATAACAGAGATTTCGATGCAGTTGGGAGCCGATACAGTGCTGAATTTGGACGGCGGCGGCTCGGTAACTTTGGCCGTCGCATCGCCGTCAGGAGCAAAACTATTGAATGCTCCGATTCAGAACAAAATGCCCATGCAGCAGCGTCCAATTTCCAATCATTTAGGGTTTTACGCGCGGGAAAATTAGATTGTTGGCGGTTGAAACCGCTGCTATACAAACAATGTCTGCCTCCGCAGACTCAAAGATCATCGGCGGTTGAAACGGCTGCTATACAAACAATGTCTGCCTCCGCAGACTCAAAGAAAGATGGCGCGCACTGTGCACCTTACTAATACAAACCTGGCTTAAACACCCGCTCTATTTCTTAGTCGGCGTCCGGCGGACATCGTTTGTATAGCAGCGATTTCAAGATCCGAATTTTAGATTATATCGCCTATTCCGACCTATTTCTTAGTCGGCGTCCGGCGGACATCGTTTGTATAGAAGCGATTTCAAGATCCGACTTTTATTGTATAGAAGCGATTTCAATCGCCAATTCTTATCTTTTATCAAAGAGTGCTAAACAGGCTCAACTTTTCAATCAAATGGTCGAAATAAGGAGCTAATTTTGCTGCATCGCCCGAATCGCACCGCTTCAAACTAGCAGCCTTGATACCTTCCAAGCCCAGAACCATTGCAGGCAAAGGAACGTCCAATTCTTGATAGAGCAAATTCATATTGTGCAGCCCTTCCTCGCTGGTAAATTCTGCCGTATTTCCCGCAATTCCATAGGTAATGCAGCGGAGAAAATGCCAGAAATCTCGCCAACAAGCCTCCGCCCGGGCTGGGGGATAAAGCTCGCCTCCGGGATCGGAAATATTGGGATATGCGGCTAAAACTTGTTCCCGGGCTTCGGATACAATATCGGCAGCACTGTCGCGCAGGAACTTGGCAGTATTAACCGATGTTGGTTCAGATGAATGAAGTTGTTGCAAATCTTCATCGGCGAGATAGCGGCCTGCGTCGTCAGCAGCTTGAATGAGTTGGATTTCTGCGGGAGAGTGCGAATTTTCCCAGGATCTCAAGCTGACAATTCGCGCTTTCGGGATTAATTCTTTGGCTTTTTCGCTTAATTGGAAAGTCATACACAAATGGCTAGTCGCTAATTACTGGGAGATGGCATATTTGAATTTTACCAGAAGTGCGATCGGTATCACTGCAAACCCACCAAAATTTCGAGTAGCCTAATTGCATATTGTTTAAATTTTGACTTAAATGCAAAAAATACTAGGACAGCAAGGGAAAAAAAAGACACCAAAGGGGACGTATCCCTTTCTTCCAGAAAAAAATATCCTAATCGCCTCATTAATAATTCCTATAATTCACTTCTGTCTTTGCCAAATCTCCCTATTGGTATCCTTCCAAAATGGCTCCTTAGCAATCTGGCCGTCGGGAGGTCTTTTTTTGGGTTCTTTTTTACTCCTCGGTTCGCGCATTTTACCGGCTCTATGGATCGGCGATTGCCTGAGTCAATTTATACTTTTTAACCAGCAAGATTTTGTGACTGCCAGTCTAGTTTCTGTTTGCAATATGGCAGATTCGCTAGTAGCAAGTTTCCTGATTAAACGCTTTGTAAAACACCGAAATTTACTCGCTCGATCGCAAAATGTTTTCAGGTTTGTCCTGCTGCAAATACCCACGCCTCTGATCGGCAGCACTCTCGCGACTACCGTACTGTGCGTGCAAGGCATTAGCCCCTGGAGTGCTTACCCAGAAGTTTGGCGGAGTTGGTTTACCTCAATCATTGCTGGTACGCTGATTGTGACGCCAGCAATCCTGGCCTGGGCAGGGCCATTAAAGCAGTCCGAAAAACTCCAGCCTCCGCAGATTGCAGAATTTGGATTTTTGCTGCTGTTGCTAATTGTCATCAGCAGAATCGCCTTTTGGCAAAAGTATCCCGTCGAGTACATGGTGATTCCGCTGCTGATTTGGTCGGCATTTCGATTCAGTGCGCGGCAATCGACTTTGCTGGTGGTGATTGTTTCGGCGATCGCAGTTTTTGGAACATCCCGCGGTTTGGGTTCCTTTGTCAGGCCTTCCCTCAACGAATCGCTGTTTCTGCTGCAATCTTTTATCGGTGTTGTCGCCGTTACCACCTTTGTTTTATCTGCGGTAATTAACGAAAACAGACAGGCAGAAGCTAGGCTCAAAAAACTGAATAACGAGTTAGAACAGCGAGTTGAAGAACGCACTGCCCAACTGCAAGAAGCTAAAGAAGTGGCTGACGCGGCCAATCAATCCAAAAGCGACTTTCTCGCCAATATGAGCCACGAACTCCGCACTCCCCTCAACGGCATTTTGGGCTACGCTCAAATCATGAACCGTTCCCAATCTTGGGGAGAAAAAGAGCGCAATGGCGTCAGCATTATTCACCAATGCGGCTCCCATCTTTTGACGCTGATTAATGACATTCTCGATCTCTCAAAAATCGAAGCAGGCAAATTGGATTTGCATCCGAAAGGTTTTCATTTTCCCTCTTTTTTGCAAAGCATTGTTGAGATTGTTCGCATCCGCACCGAACAAAAACAAATTGATTTGATTTATCTCCCAGATGCTGAACTTCCAGAAGGCATAGAAGCCGATGAAAAGCGCTTGCGTCAGGTCTTAATTAATTTACTGGGAAATGCCGTAAAATTTACCGATCGAGGCAGCGTCACTTTCAAAGTCGAAGTAATAAAATCCGAGTTTTCGCCACCTGCGGAATCTGCAATCGAAAATCCAAAATCCCAAATCCAAAATCGCTCGATTCGTTTCCAAATTGAAGATACAGGCGTCGGCATGAGTCCAGATTCGCTCGAAAAAATCTTTACACCTTTTGAACAAGTAGGAGATACCCACCGCAAAACAGAAGGAACCGGACTAGGCTTGGCAATTAGCACCAAAATTGTCAATTTAATGAGCAGTCAAATAGAAGTTGAAAGTGATGTTGGCAGCGGCAGCACCTTCGCTTTTACCGTCGATTTGCCCTTAGCTGCTGACTGGGTAAATGCAGCCGCCGCCGCTACTGGGAAGCAGATTGTGGGCTATCACGGAACTCAGAAAACAATTCTTATCGTCGATGACAACTGGCAGAACCGTTCAGTGATTGTTAGCCTCTTGGAACCAATTGGTTTTGCAGTCGTCGAAGCTGAAAATGGCGAGGAGGGCTTAGCTCAAGCAGCTAAAATAACACCGGATTTAATCATCGCTGATTTGTCGATGCCTGTGATGGACGGTTTTGAAATGATGCGGCTGTTGCGGAGTTCTGAATCATTGAAAAACCTGCGTACTATTGTCTCATCAGCATCTGTTTATGAGATGGACAGGCAAAAAAGTTTGGATGCTGGCGGGGATGATTTTCTGCCTAAGCCGGTGCAGCTTGAGGAATTACTTTCTATCGTGCAAAAGCATTTGCAAATTAAATGGAACTATCTGGAGACAGCCTCCACTGAAATCGCTGGCGAACAATTAACACCGAAACCGAGAGCTAATTCACCTCTGCCCACTTCAGAAATGGCGGTTCCTGCACCGGAAGATTTAGCTTTGTTGCTGAAGTTAGCCCAGCAAGGGCGCTTGAAGAAACTTACTGAGGAAGCTAAGCGCATCGCACAACTCGACAAGGGTTATACTCAATTTGTGCAGCAAATTTTGCTATTGGCAAAGAGCTTTCAAACTGACAAAATCGAAGACTTGCTCGAGCAGTATATGAACTAACACGGGAAAATATTTATGTCAGAAGCTGAGTTGATTTTAGTGGTAGACGATACGCCCGCCAATCTGGATGTGATCTCCGAGGCGTTGACGGATGCGGGTTATGAAGTTGCGATCGCCATTGACGGCGATCGAGCTCTCAAGCAAGTTCAGTATACGCTGCCGAGTTTAATTTTACTGGATGTGATGATGCCGGGAATTAACGGGTTTGAAACCTGCCGCCGACTCAAAGCTTCGCCAGCTACCAAGGACATTCCTGTGATTTTTATGACGGCTTTGTCGGATACAGCAGATAAGATTAAAGGATTTCAGCTCGGTGCTGTTGATTATATCACTAAACCTTTTGAAGAAACGGAGGTATTGGCCCGCGTCAACACTCACATTAAACTGCGAAATCTGAATAAAGAACTAGAACAGCGGGTAGCCGATCGCACCCGGGAACTAACTGCTGCTTTGGCCCAAGTCAAGCAATCGCAGCTTCAGTTGATCCAGAGCGAAAAAATGTCGGCTTTGGGCAATTTAGTCGCTGGTGTCGCTCACGAAATCAACAATCCAGTCGGTTTTATTTATGGCAATATCAAGGAGTTGAATTTGGCGATCAAAGATATCGTTCACCATTTGCAGCTTTATCAGCAAGAATGTCCAAATCCGGGGAAAGATATTGAGATCCACGCCGAAGACGTTGATTTAGAATATGTGTTGAAAGATACAGCAAAGATGTTATCATCAATGGAGATGGGATGCGATCGCCTGCGCAACATCAGCACTTCCCTCCGCACCTTCTCCCGCGCCGATACGGCGGTGAAAGTCTCGGCTAACATCTGCGACGGCATTGACAGCACGCTGATGATTTTGCAGCACCGCCTGAAAGCTCAAGATACTCGTCCCGAAATTCAAGTTATCAAAAAATATGGAGATATTCCCCCGGTAAAATGCTATTTAGGACAACTCAATCAGGTATTTATGAATGTGCTTTCAAATGCGATCGATGCTGTGAATGAGTGCAATTACGGACGAACTTTTGCGGAAATTGAAGCGGCTCCTAATAGGATTACTATTACCGCAGAATTAACTAAAGACAGACAAAGGGTTGCGGTCAAAATTAAAGATAACGGTAAGGGGATTTCTGAAGAAGTAAAAGCGCACATTTTTGACCACTTGTTCACTACGAAATTGGTCGGTCAAGGGACGGGTTTGGGTTTGTCGATCAGTCGCCGGATAGTGGAAGAAATACACGGCGGTAGTTTGACTTGCTCTTCTGTTGTGGGTGAGGGGGCCCAATTTGCGATCGAACTGCCGATCGATTAATGCGATAATTTAGAACGATCCCCGGCGGCTATTTAATTGTTCTGGATGTGCAGCCTCTGTTTGGCGGTGACGCTGACTACCGGGCTAAGTATACTCGCTCGATCGCACAAATTTTTCAAGTTCATCAACCGCACCTCCCTTGGGCTGGCGATTTTCCCGAAGAAGCGCAGCATTTTTTCCAAGCCGGCGTTGCTGTGGAGTCGCCCGAAGGAAACGGAAGTTTTGGAGACTCAGGTTTTTGCAGCCTTCAAAGACTATCTCGCTGCTGATGTGGAGAAGGTCGATCGCGCCGCACCCGTCACAGATAGCGCAAAGTTAGATAGTATCTTACAAGCTCAAGTGCGCTATCTGCGGTATCGTGCCGCCAAAGACCCGGGCCGGGGAATGTTGAAGCAGTTCTGCGGCGAGGAATGGCTCCAAGAGTATATTCACGAATTTTTGTTCGATTGGGAACGGAAGCTGCCACAATTGGTAAGTAACAAAAATTGATTTTAATAGAAGCTTCAGCCACTATACTAATAAGTGTAGGTTGGCATGAGGAAAATGCCAATGGTCAAAAAAAATCGCAATGTAGTTAGTTCAAATCCAGACAGCAAAGTCAAAGTCGGACTTTCGCTGACTCCTTCTAGTGCCGATCGATTGAACGCGATCGCTCGAAAGCTCGGAATATCAAGGTCGGAACTTCTAGAACGCTTGGCACAAGGCGCTCTCGATATTTCTAAGGACAAGGCGGAAGTTAGTGTCACTTGGAAAAAAGGTGAACAAGCAGCGGTCGAAACCGCTGACTTGGAAGGGGAAACAGCCGAAAAAAGCGACATTAATGACGCTATCACGGCAGAAACTCTATTGGACTCGGTGAGCGTACAGTCAAATCCCCTGCAAGCAAGTTACGAAGCTTTGCAGCAGCAGTTGAGCGAACGCGAAAGTTCGATCGCCC
>NZ_JAUBVK010000029.1:46840-47183 GCF_036705795.1 Microcoleus sp. ARI1-B5 | reverse complement strand
AATTGCAGCAGCAATTAGCCGACAAGCAAAATCTCGAAAGCCAATTGCAGGAAACTGTATCGAAGTCAAGTTACGAATCTTTACAGCAGCAGTTGAGCGAACGCGAAAGTTCGATCGCCCAATTGCAGCAGCAATTAGCCGACAAGCAAAATCTCGAAAGCCAATTGCAGGAAACTGTATCGAAGTCAAGTTACGAAACTTTGCAGCATCAATTTGCCGAAAAAGAACATTGGGCCAACGAATTGCAGCAGCAACTAGCTTCCAAATCGAGCGAGTTGGAATCTTTGCAGCATCAATTCGGCGAAAAAGAACATTGGGCCAACGAATTGCAGCAGCAACTAGC
>NZ_JAUBVK010000029.1:0-46740 GCF_036705795.1 Microcoleus sp. ARI1-B5 | reverse complement strand
AGCGAGTTGGAATCTTTGCAGCATCAATTCGGCGAAAAAGAACATTGGGCCAACGAATTGCAGCAGCAACTAGCCTCTAAGTCGAGCGATTTGGAATCTTTGCAGCATCAATTCGGCGAAAAAGAAAGTTCGATCGCATCTTTACAGCAGCAATTAGCCGACAAGCAAAATCTCGAAAGCCAATTGCAGGAAACTGTATCGAAGTCGAGTTACGAAGCTTTGCAGCACCAGTTAGCAGAAACGTCAAGTACGATCGGCAACTTGCAAGTTCAACTGACCGAGTTCCACTCTCTAAAAGATCAATTGAGCCAGAGTGCTGCGAAACAGCGAAATTACGAGGCTTTGCAGCAACAGTCTCAAGAACAGCTAAGAACCATCAAAGCTTTACGGGAACAGCTAGCTCAAATGCAAGCTGTGGCTGGGATTGGCGAAGCTTATCTCAACAAGTGGCGCCGTCCCTGATTCTAATACCATTTCGTGAAAGTTTACCCGAAAGACCGCCAGGGACTTAAGTCCCTGGCTAATAGCAGAAGTCCTCTGAAGAGGACTCAGGAGTTCTTTAGTTGTATGCAAGAGTCGTCTTCCATACAACTAATCAGTTCTTCAGTCCTCTTCAGAGGACTTTCACTTTGAGGCAGGGACTTAAGTCCCTGCCGGAGTGTGGGTGTAACTGGAGAAGCTTTTTATTCCAAAATATGAGCATAATATTAAGAAATATTACAATAAATAAATTATGATGAGCGATCGCACTCCTCGGAGCAAATCCAGTCCAGCAGACACCAAGGGCCGCGTCACGGTAATTGGGGCCGGCATCGGCGGGCTGACAGCAGCAGCCCTGCTCGCCCGCAGAGGATACAAAGTGCTAGTCTTAGATCAGGCGATCGTCCCCGGAGGATGCGCTTCCACCTTCAAACGCAAAGGCTTTACCTTCGATGTCGGCGCCACGCAGGTTGCAGGATTGGAACCCGGAGGCATTCACCACCGAATTTTCTCAGAATTAGAAATAGAACTTCCCCCCGCCACACCCTGCGATCCCGCTTGTGCGGTATTTTTACCGGGAGAAACGACACCGATTAGCGTGTGGCGAGATCCGCAAAAGTGGCAGGAAGAAAGACAGCGGCAGTTTCCCGGAAGCGAACCTTTTTGGCAATTATTGTCTGCATTGTTCCAAGCTAGCTGGAAATTTCAAGGGCGCGATCCAGTTTTACCGCCGAGAAACTTCTGGGATTTCTGGCAATTAATTCAAGCAGTTCGCCCCGATACTTTAATTACTTTGCCTTTCACTTTTATGACGGTGGGAGATGCTTTGCGGCTGTGCGGGTTGGGCGACAATTTGCGCTTGAGAACTTTTCTGGATTTGCAGTTAAAATTGTATTCTCAAGTTGATACCGAAGAAACGGCGCTGCTTTACGCGGCGACGGCTTTAGGAGTTTCGCAAGAGCCGCAGGGATTGTATCATTTACAAGGAAGTATGCAGGTGTTGAGCGATCGACTCGTAAGCGCGATCGAGCTTTACGGCGGCAAAGTTTTGTTGCGGCATACCGTTGAAAGTATTGTCACCACAAACGGCCAAGCTACGGGTACAGTGATTCGCAATCAAAAAACAGGCGAAGTTTGGACAGAAACTGCCGATCGCATTGTTGCCAACGTGACAGCGCAAAATCTAGTAAAATTGATGTCAAGCGAGCCTGTTTTAGAAACTTTAACAGATAATTCCGAGACAACAAACCAACTGCCAAATCAAATGGCAGGCTACAAATATCGAGTTGATAAATTGCCGCCCGCATCCGGCGCATTTGTGATATATTTAGGAGTGCATGAAAGTGCAATTCCAGCAAATTGTCCGCCGCACCTTCAGTTTCTCTACGATTACGACGGCGAGATTGGGGAGAATAATTCATTATTTGTTTCTGTCAGCCATCGGGGCGACGGCCGAGCACCGCAGGGTATGGCGACAATAATCGCTTCGTCTTTTACTGATACTCGAATGTGGTGGAATTCCGCTGATTATGAAGGATTGAAGCAAAAATACGCTGAAGGGGCGATCGCCCGTTTGAGCGAATACTTCAATTTGACGCCCGAAAAAATTGTACACCAAGAATCAGCAACGCCTCGCACCTTTGCCCGCTACACAGCGCGCGATAGAGGCGTTGTAGGCGGCATCGGCCAGCGAATACCAACCTTCGGCCCCTTCGGATTTGCCAACCGCACGCCAATTAAAAACCTCTGGTTAGTCGGCGACTCCACCCATCCGGGAGAAGGAACTGCCGGTGTTTCCTATTCTGCTTTAACAGTCGTGCGGCAGATGGAGGCTGAGTTTTGATCGCAGATCCGACAGCGGTTGAAACCGCGTCTACACGAACGAAGATCCGACGGCGGTTGAAACCGCGTCTACACGAACAATGTCCGCCGGACGGCGACTGAAGAAAAAGACGGCGGTTTCAACCGCGCCCGTCTTGAACCCGCTCTTCTAGGGTTTCGTCTGTATCGACGCGGTTTCAACCGCGCCCGTCTTCTATATTTGTCGATCGCACCAACCCAAAAAAACCTCAGCCTGCACCAGCAAACTGAGGTCAGATAGCGACAGGTAGAAACCTGTCGGCTACAGTCTATGACTACTTGATAGCAATCTTTGCGCCCACAGCTTCAAGCTGCTTCTTCAGTTCTTCAGCAGCTTCCTTAGCAATAGCTTCCTTAACTGCCTTCGGTGCGGCTTCTACCAAGTCTTTCGCTTCCTTCAGACCCAAACCGGTAATCGCCCGGACTTCCTTCAGAATTGCGATTTTCTTGTCAGCAGGAACTTCTTCCAGAATCACGCTGAATTCAGTTTGTACTTCTTCTGGTTCAGCAGCAGCAGCCGGAGCGCCCATCATCATCATGCCGCCGCCTACAGCAGCAGCGCTGACGCCGAAAGCATCTTCAATTTGCTTGACCAATTCAGAAGCTTCGAGCAAAGTCAGAGTCTTCAGTTTTTCTAAGATTTCGTCAGTTGCAGTAGACATTTTTTGAACTCCTAGTTCGATTTTAGATTTTGGATTGTGGATTTGGGATTTGCGATCGTTAATTATTAGTCTGTTGTCTCCATTCGTCAGCGTGTCAATCAACACCAATGACTAAAGACTAATGACTAAAGACTAATGACTAATGACTAATGACTAAGCAGTTTATGCTTCTGCTTCTGCTGTTGCTTCTGCGGGTGCTTCTGCTGCATCGCCGTCTTTTTCAGCATAAGCTTTGAGACCGCGCGCGATCGAAGTTGGAACTTGATTGATACCCACAGCCAACTTGGTTGCGACACCGTTGATAGCGCCAGCAATTTGAGCCATGAGTTGTTCCTTCGACGGCAGATCCGCTAATGCTTTAACATCAGCTTCTTTCAGCACCCGTCCTTCCATCACGCCGCCGCGAAGTTCAGTCTTCTTAGAGACTTTTTGGAATTCTTGGTAAGCTTTAATCGCGCCGCCAATATCTTCTTGCACGAACATAAATGCCGACGTACCTGTCAGCAATTCCTGTATCGGCTGCCATGTTTCATTGCCTTCAACAGCAATCCGCATTAGCGTGTTTTTTGCCACTTGGCAACTGCTGCCTTTCGGACGCAAACGCCGCCGCAAATCTGTGATTTCAGCAACAGTTAAGCCTTTGTAGTCGATCGCGATTACCAGTTGAGATTCGCTCAAGGTTTGCTTGAGGTCTGCAATAATCTCATTTTTTACTGCTAAACTTTTGCCCATACTTATTTCACCTCCTTTTAGGATCTCAAACTGCCAATCAAAAACCCCAACCTTATAGCCGGGGCAGAGAATTAAAAATTAAGAATTAGGAATTAAAAGATAGAACTTTTTAATTTATTTTCTTGACTTTTTATTTCTTCAGCCTCGGCAGGAAATTAAGCACTCGGCACCTGCGGTCTTCAGCTTATTGATTTTTGATTAGGCTATCACCATCCGGCAGACATTAGCAAGGGTATGGAGCAAATCTCGCGAGAGATTTACACAGACAGCCGAAGCTGTCTTTTACCTTCTGCCGAATGCTCAATACTTTCTAAGCAGCATCAAGTTTGGTATCGCGCAGGGCACTGATATCGACTTCGATAGACGGGCCCATGGTTGCGGATACGTACAAACTGCGCCAGTAGCGACCTTTCGCGCCCGAAGGACGGTTGCGGTCAACAGTTTCTTGCAAAGCATGAAGGTTGACCAGCAAATCTTCCGCTGAGAAAGCTGCCTTGCCAAACATAACATGAACGATGCCTGTGCGATCGGCACGGAATTCTAGTTTACCACCTTTGAATTCGTTAATCGCCTGAGCAATGTCAGCCGTCACCGTGCCGCCTTTCGGAGAAGGCATCAAACCGCGCGGGCCCAACAACCGACCCAATTTTGCCACCAAAGGCATCACATCTGGGGTAGCAATCAGACAATCGAAGTCCATCATGCCCTTTTGAATTTCTTCGATCAACTCTTCAGAACCAGCAATATCCGCGCCGGCATTCAGAGCTTCTTTAACTTTTTCGCCCTTAGCAATCACCGCAATTCTGACTACTTGACCAGTGCCTTTTGGCAGCGATACAGTTGTCCGCAACTGTTGGTCAGTATATTTCGGGTCAATTCCCAAACGGATGTGAGCTTCAGCAGATTCGCCAAACTTGGCCGTTGCTGTTTCTTTCAAAAGTTGCAGAGCTTCCAGCGGTAGGTAAGGTCTCTCTTCAACTTTCTTTTGAAGTTCTTGCAGTCTTCTGGATACTTTCTTTGCCATTGTTATCTCTGGGGTCAGTCGATTTTAGATTTTAGATTTTAGATTTTAGATTGAACCGATCGGACAATCTTAAAATCTACAACTTTTCGATTCCTAGCGAAGTATTACTTCTCCCCCTGAACCGATTTTAGATTTTAGATTTTAGATTTTAGATTGAACCGTTGCGGTTTTTTCACAAATCTAAAACATTTGCGATTCCTAGCGAAGCTTTGCTTCTCCCCCTGAATCGACTTTCGATTTTGGATTTTCGATTTTGGATTTTAGATTGAACTTATCAGCCGATCGTTGCCAATCTAAAATTTTTCCGATTCTGACGATTGATTGCCGCCAACTGCCAACTGCTTTCGGAGTCAACTGTCAACTGTCAACTGTCAACTGTCAACTGTCCGCGATCGCCACGCCCATGTTTTTAGCTGTTCCCGCTACAATTTTCATAGCAGCTTCAACATCATTAGCGTTAAGGTCAGGCATCTTAGTTTCAGCGATTTCTCGCAACTGAGCCTGTGTGATTGTCCCTACTTGCTTGCGATTTGGTTCACCCGAACCCTTAGCAATGCCAGCAGCTTTTTGAATCAAAACCGAAGCCGGGGGGGTTTTGAGAATAAACGTAAAACTGCGGTCTTCAAAAACCGAAATTTCTACCGGAACCACGAGACCTGCTTGGTCTGCGGTTCTAGCATTGTACTCCTTGCAAAACATCATGATATTGACGCCGTGCTGACCCAGAGCCGGGCCGATCGGAGGAGCTGGGTTGGCTTTTCCCGCTGTAATCGCCAACTTAATTACTGCAACAACTTTCTTTGCCATTAGTTAGTTCTGTTTCTGAACCTGATTGAACTCTAATTCTACAGGCGTATCGCGCCCAAAAATCGAGAGTAAAACTTTGAGCTTGTTCCGTTCCGGGCTAACTTCAATCACATCACCTTCAAAATCCTTAAATGGCCCGGAAAGTACCACAACGTGGTCTCCAGCAGACATCGATACTTTGACAACCGGTTCTGATTCCTGAGCGTTTCTGAAGATCCGTTCTACTTCCGAATGACTCAGAGGTAGCGGTTTGACGTGACCCCTGCCGCGCCCGTAGCGGCGTTTCTGCTCGGCCCCGACAAAATTAATTACATTCGGGGTATTTTTGATCACCTGCCACGTATCCTCGTCCATAAACATACGGATGAGTACGTAGCCAGGGAAGATTTTCTCATCTGACTGCCGCCGGGAACCGTCTTTGCCGACTTTTATCGCCGGAGTTTGCGGAATTTCGACTTGAACGATGCGATCGGCAACATCCAAAGTTTGAATCCGCTGATCCAAGTTTGCCTTCACGCGCTTCTCGCAGCCTGAGGCCACCTGAACAGCATACCAGCGAGCATGAATCTCCGGCACATCTGGCGATGCTGCCTGTCCCGTCGCTTCTGTGGAATAATCAGATTCTTCTGATGCAAAAGTCATGGCCCAAACACCTTTCCTGCGCCCCAGTTAAAGAAGTTATCCACCAAATAGATCAGGCTGGCTGAGAGGATTACCATCAAAAGCACGGCCAAAGACTCGCTAATTAGCTGCTGGCGGCTCGGCCAGACCACTTTATCGAGTTCTTCTCTAGTTTCCTTAAAAAAACCCGCAGGATCGAACCCCGGCGCAGTCATTTCTTGAGTTTCTTGAGCTTCGTCTTTTTTCGCCACGATCGAATCCCCCTTGCGATTTCAGATTTTAGATTTTAGATTTTAGATTTTGTGAGTGGCGATCGGCTCTTTGATTTTTTGACACTAACCACTTACGCCCAAGTCCAAAATCTCAAATCGAAAGCCAGCACTTTTTTACAAGCTCAACCCATCTAACGGTGTATGTGCCGATCGCCCAAACAGACGATCGAGAAGCAACACCGAGCATTTGTTGATGGCCTTTGTTGCGAACCGCCCACAAAAATTAATTCTACCCGAAAGTCTGCGGTTTCGGCTGTTTCGGGCCAATTATCCGGGCGCTTTCGGGCAGAATTAAAATTTTGGTGATTCAGCGCGCCCTGGAGGACTTGAACCCCCGACATCAGGTTTTGGAGACCTGCGTTCTACCAACTGAACTAAGAGCGCACAGGTGAGGTTGCTGATTCGCTTAACCTCTAGATTTCTATTTTAACACAGTGCGCTCGGAAATGGGAAACTTTTTTTTAAATTTTTCAATTTCCCATTTTCTCTCTCACCAAGAGGAAGCTGGGTGCATTCCTACAGTCCGCGATCGAACCGCTGTTTGACGCGAGTAGCTTTGCCCACGCGATCGCGCAGGTAGTAAAGTTTAGCTCTGCGGACTTTACCGCGGCGCATGACTTGGACAGTTGCGATGCGGGGCGAGTGAATCAAAAACACCCGTTCCACGCCGACGCCCTGAAACACGCGGCGCACGGTGATTGTTTCATTAATGCCGCCGTTGCGCATAGCAATCACAGTCCCTTCGTAGGGCTGAACCCGTTCTTTGGAACCCTCTTTAATTCTCACGCCGACGCGCACGGTGTCGCCTACGTAAATTTCGGGGAGCTGTTTATTTAGTTCTACCTTGACTCTATTTATTTCTTCCGTCTCGATGGAACGGATTATTTCTGCGCCTTTCATGGGATTTTCCAAAACTCACAATCCCTTATCATATATCGAACTGCCAGATTTATGTCAAAAAACTTCTATGTTAAATACCTCCTTGGTCGTATTTCTGCAACTCGGGGCGATCGCAGCACTAGCCTTGTACGTCGCCGCCAACTTGGGGGCCAACGATGTCGCGAACTCCATGGGGACATCGGTAGGCTCGAAGGCGCTAACGCTGCGGCAAGCAATAATTGTTGCAGGGATACTGGAATTTTCCGGCGCAGTGCTGTTCGGGCAAGGAGTTTCCGAAACTCTAGCAACAGGAGTTGTGAATGCAGAAGTGTTCGCAGACAAACCGCAACTATTTTTAATCGGGATGGTGTCAGTGCTAGCAGCTTGCGGCTTGTGGCTGCAAATCGCTACCAGTCGAGGTTTGCCGGTTTCTTCATCTCATGCAGTGGTGGGCGCGATCGCAGGTTTTAGCTGGGTAGCCGCCGGAATTCATGCGGTTGATTGGCCGATTATCGGCAGGATTTCGTTAACTTGGGTGGCGACACCTTTTGCTAGCGGTGTTTTAGCTGCACTATTTTATAGTGGGGTGAAGCATTGGATTCTCGATCGCCCCGATCCTTTATTTCAACTGCGCGAGTGGATACCTTGGCTGAGTGCAGCGCTGCTGAGCGTATTTGGGATAATTGTACTGCCTTCTGTTGTGGATGTCGCTTTGGTGCAGACAGGGGCGATCGACTTCGCGCGCGATACATTTGGCTGGAATCTGCCAATTCACGATATTGTGATTGCTATCGGCAGTATTGGGGCGATCGGGCTTTCGCTCAATAGCTGGAAAAAATTAGAGAAGGAAGGTTCGGCAGCGGATTTTGTAACGGATGTAACGGATGTAACGGATAAACAAGAGGGAATATTTTCCCCCTCTCCCACTCCCCCCCTCTCCCCCTCTCCCACTCCCCCCCTCAGACATTCTTCGATCGAGCAACAAATGGCGAGATTTCAGGTGTTGAGTGCTTGTTTTGTGGCATTTGCGCACGGTTCAAACGATGTAGGGAATGCAGTTGCGCCTTTAGCTGCGATCGCCTACATCCAGCGCACAGGTTCCTTTCCCCTAGAGGATTTCAGTGTTCCTCTGTGGATTTTAGTCCTTGGAGGCGCAGGAATAGTCATCGGCTTAGCCATCTGGGGCAAAAAAGTCATCGCCACAGTCGGCGAAAACATCATCCAACTGCAACCCAGCGGCGGATTTTGCGCGGAATTAGCCACAGCTACCACAGTATTATTAGCATCCCGTTTGGGTTTGCCGGTTTCCACATCCCACGCTTTAGTCGGTGCAGTTGTTGGAGTCGGGCTGATTAAAGGTTGGAAAACAGTACGTTGGCAAACTTTGCAGTCAATTGCTTCGGCTTGGGTGGTGACAATCCCGATCGCCGCGGGTTTGGGTGCTAGCATTTTTAGCATCGCCCAATGGATTGCGCGATTTTAGATTGAAGCATTTCATAACAGTCAACAGTCAACAGTCAACAGTCAACTGACAACTGTCAACTGACAACATACTAATCTTTCTGATTGCCTCGATTGGGATAAACTCGCGAAGGCAGCAGTTTCCAAGCCGCAGCATCCGCACCCCAGTTGCGAAAAATCTTCACAGACGCGAAAATTTGAGCGAAACGCCAATTATAGCAACGCTTCCAGTCAGCGGGCCACTGGGCGGTTTCGTCGGCTGCTTGCAAAGCTCGGACTTCGGCTTCGAGTGCTTCAGCGTGACGCTGCAGTATGATTTCTAGTTGCACAAAGTGTTCTTCGGGCGATCGCAATTTTTTGACATCCTAACTACAAACGTGATAACGGTGATTTTACCGGACATCAGATTGCCCACTTCACTAATAGCAATGGAGAACATCAAACCCGGTTTCTGAGCACAAGCAAGCCCAACGGCCGCTCAATCACTTAATTTCTTCTCCAAACAATGCTTTAGCTGTCGAGCCAGCACCTCCACACAGGGCTTTCTCATCATAGTCAGGTGATTCCCCGGAACTCGAATCACCTCTACTTGTTCCGTCGTTAATTTGCTCCAGCCAAGAGTCGGATCTTGATGGCTCGTGCTCAGCTTTTCCCCCGATCTAAACAGAGTAATTCGGTGCGGATAAACTTTCGGTACATAGCTGAGAGTTGCTTGACTGTTAGCCTGAAATACAGTAAACATCGAGGGAATTGCCAGCTCGCGCCAGCTTTTTTCCTTTGACTCCTGAGATAAAATGCTAACCATAACCGCCTGTTTCCAATTCCAGCGCTGCCAAAAATTAGCTACCCAATTAAGCAGCTTATTTAATTTCGGAAACCGCGCCGCAATACCGCCAAATTGCACATTTTCCGCAGCAGCACCCAAGCGAAAATAATCGACTACAAAAGGCCAGATAGAGCGCGAAACAGTAGTCACAATAAACTTGCAACCGTCCCAAAAAGAAGGTTTGTTAGCAGCAACCGGCGCCAAAAGATCCAGCACAGCAAGCAAAGCCACTTCATCCCCCGCTGCGAGCAACTGTTGAGCCATCTCAAAAGCCACCAAACCGCCAAAAGACCAGCCTCCTAAAAAATAAGGCCCTTTTGGTTGAACTGTACGCAAGGCTGCGATGTAGTCAGCCGCCATGTCTTCAATGCGAGTTAGCGGAGAACTTTCGCCGTCAATCCCTTTAGGTTGCAGCCCGTAAAACGGTTGATTTTCTCCTAGCTGAAATGCTAGCTCGCAATAAGGAAATACGACGCCAAAAATGGGATGGACGCAGAAAAATGGCGGATTTTTTCCGCGCGGTTTAATTGCCACTAAAGGCGACCATTCCCGAGAATTTGTTCCTGAATCTAGCGAATCTGCTAAACCTTCAATTGTCGGATTTAGAAACAGAGACGACAGCGGCAACTCGCGCTCGAATTGCTGGTTAATCTCATTAATCAGGCGGATTGCTAGCAGGGAATCTCCACCCAAATCGAAGAAGTTGTCGCGAATACCAACGGGTTCGGTGTTGAGGATTTCTGACCAAATTTGGGCGAGGGTTGATTCGGTTGGCGTGCGAGGTGCAATGCAGCTTTTATCTGTTGAATTGCTAGTGAGATTTCCCAGTGTTCTTAGGCGCCGGCGATCGATTTTGCCGTTGGGAGTTAGGGGCAGAAATGCGATCGCCACAAACGCCTGAGGAATCATGTAAGCGGGCAGCTTTTTCCGGAGAAACAAGCGCAATTCCAAGGGATTGAGCGCCCGATCGCGATCGGGGACGACATAAGCAACTAAGCGCTTGTTTCCCGACAAGTCATCTTCAGCAACCGCCGCTGTTTCTTTGACTGCTGGATGCTGAATTAGCAGCGCTTCAATCTCTCCCAATTCTATGCGATAACCGCGAATTTTTACCTGTGCGTCAGTGCGTCCTAAAAACTCAATATTGCGATCGGGTAAATAGCGAGCTAAGTCACCTGTTTTGTAAATTCGTTCTCCTGCTTTCTGGCTAAACGGATTAGGAATAAAGCGCAGGGCGGTTAATTCGGGGCGCTTCAGGTAGCCTCGCGCCAAACCAGCACCGCCGATGTACAATTCACCGGGAATTCCCACGGGTACGGGCTGTAAATTTTCATCTAAAATATACAGTTGAGTGTTCGCAATTGGGCGGCCGATTGGCGGTTTTTTGCGTGAAGCGAAGCTATCCCGCAGGGAATCGCCAATTTCAGCAAAACTCGACCAAACAGTCGCCTCTGTAGGGCCGTAAGCGTTAAAAAATCTGCGCCCAGAAGCCCAGCGTTTTACCACATCCTGGGAACAGGATTCGCCAGCACAGATAATTGTTTGCAGTGCGGGAAGTTCGGCGCTTGGAAGCACAGCTAGCAGCGAAGGCGGGAAGGTAGCGTGGGTAATCGCATTGTCCTGCAAAAATTGGATTAATGTTGTTCCCGCCAACAAAGATTCTTTCTTGGCACAGTAAAGTGTTGCTCCGGTTCCCAAGGCCATGACAATCTCAAAAATTGAAGCATCAAAACTCTGGGAGGCGAATTGCAAAACGCGGTGATTTGAATTTAAGTTAAAAGCTTCTCTTTGAGCTAAGGCTAAATTGTAAAGTCCGCGATGTTCGATTAAAACGCCTTTGGGTGTTCCGGTTGAACCGGATGTATAAATTACGTATGCTAGGTTTTCTGGTAGGATATTTGTAGTTAAGTTAGCTGGGCTTTGTTGGGCGATAATTTCTGCGTCGGCGTCCAAACAAACTACTGAATATTCCCCCTGAGTTAAGTTTTTTGCTAAGTGCTGCTGAGTTACCAAAATCGACACGCCAGCATCTTCTAACATGAAGTTAACGCGCTCTTGAGGATAATTTGGATCTAAAGGCAGATACGCTGCGCCTGCTTTGATAATGCCTAAAATTCCGACGATCGCGTCTAAAGAACGTTCTACACAAAGACCAATTAAAACTTCGGATTTGGCTCCCAATTGCTGCAAGTAACGTGCGAGTTGGTTGGCTTTGCTGTTGAGTTGGCGGTAGGTTAACTGCTGGTTTTCAAAGACGGCGGCGACAGCATCGGGTTCACGCTCGACTCGCTCTGCAAATAGCTGATGGAAACATTGATTTTGCGGATAATCTCTCTGAGTGTCATTCCAATCAATTAATAATTGCTGGTATTCTGGCGCTGTCAGCAAAGCCAAGTCGCTGAGGCGCTGTTGGGGATTAGCAACAATCGCTGACAGCAGCGTTTGAAAATGTCCCGCCATCCGCGCAATTGTGGCGCTATCAAATAAGTCCGTACTGTAGATAAATTGCCCGTGAATGCTTCCTGCATCTTCCCACAAGTTGCACTCTAAATCCAGCTTGGCGGTTCCCGCGTCAAAGTCGATCGCCCTAAAAGCAATTCCCGGCAATTCCAGCGCTGCTACAGGGGTGTTTTGCAGGCTGAAACTAATTTGAAACAGGGGATTGCGGCTCAACTCGCGATCGGGGTGCAATTCCTCAACCAACTTCTCGAAAGGCAAATCTTGGTGCGCGTAGGCTGTCATGGCGACGTTTTTTACCCGATGCAATAGTTCCCGAAAAGTTGGGTTTCCCGATAAATCGGCGCGCAGCACTAAACTGTTGACAAAAAAACCGATTAATGCTTCTATTTCGCTCATGTTGCGATTGGCGATCGGCGTTCCTACTGCAATATCTGCTTGTCGTGTATAGCGGTACAGCAAAGTTTGAAAAGCGGCCAGCAGGGTGATAAATAAAGTCGCGCCTTCTTGCTGGCTCAACGACTTTAGTGCCTCGCTCAAAGCAGGTGATAGCGCGATCGATTGTTTAGCGCCCCGGTAGGATGGAACGGCAGGCCTTTGCTTGTCTGTCGGTAGATCGATCGCGGTAATTCCCTTTAACTGCTTGCGCCAATAAGCTAACTGGGTTTCTAATACATCGCCCTGCAAGTATTGGTGCTGCCATTCTGCAAAGTCGGCGTACTGCAAGGGCAGTTCTGGCAAAGGCGATCGCCCGTTTTTAACAAATGCCGTGTAGAGCGTTCCCAGCTCTCGAACTAGCACTCCAATCGACCAACCATCAGCCACAATATGATGTAAATTCAGCAACAAAATATGTTCCGTTTCACCCAGTTGTAACAGCGTTATTTTAAATAACGGCCCGGCGGCCAAATCGAAAGGACTTTGCGCGGCATCAGTTGCGAGTTGCAGCGCTGCGGTTTCCTGCTGAGTGGGCGAGAGATTTTGTAAGTCGATTGTGGGAAGGGATACTGTGAGAATTGGAGCAATAATTTGCACGAGTTCCCCTTCAAACATCCCAAAAGTAGTGCGCAAACTTTCGTGCCGCTGCACAATTTCATTAAAGGTTTGCTCTAACGCCATTAAGTTGAGAGAACCTGTCAAGCAAAGTGCGGTTGAAACATTGTAGAAAGGATTGCCCGGTGCTAATTGATTGAGGAACCAAAGCCGCTGCTGAGCAAACGATGCGGGGAAGACAAAAACTTCTGTTTCTTGCTGCATATTTATCGAAATTGCACCCTGTTCAACAGCCATCGTTTTTATTTACTTTCTCGATTAAAAGATGATAGCTTCCGCCGCCGACTATCGCGCGAAATCGGCACTAAAGCCGGAATTTCACTTTTAGCATTTTTGTCCTTTAAACTCTCAACAACCTCAGACAATTCTCCGATTGTGGGTGCTTCAAAAACGCTGCGCAAAGGTAACTCTATCCCGAAAGCATCTCGCACTCTCGAAACAAGCTGAGTCGCCAGCAGCGAATGGCCTCCCAATTCAAAGAAATTGTCCCGGATACCCGCTCGCTTTATCCCCAAAACCTCAGCCCAAATTTTTACTAAAGCTTCCTCAACAGAAGTCCGAGGCGCAACATAACCGCCAGCCCATTCTAACTTAACCGGCTCCGGTGCAGGCAAAGCGAGCCGATCGACCTTTCCGTTAGCCGTCACAGGTAGCGACTCCAGCACAACAAAAGCCGACGGAACCATATATTCCGGCAGTTTTTCTGCTAGATAAGCCTGCAACTGTGGCACTAATTTCCGCGCTGCTTTAGCTTGTAAGGGATTGTTAGCATAAGAGCGCCAAGGACGCAAGTTATCGCTTCTGGTTTCTCGCACAAAATCTCTGGTTTCGCCCCGTGCAAACACTACATCGTAGCGCCCTTCACTGTCGGAATTAGACCAAGCAATATTAACATTATACGGAACTTCCAAAGCATACCACGCTTCGGGATCTACTCCTAAATCATCGAGTTTTTCCAGGGCTTTTTGCAACTGACCGGCTGTTGCAAATTTATCGACAACTGACAGCAATTCTGCCGCCTTAACTGCTGCAGTTACCCGCGCATTAGGCACATTAGCAATTCTTAAAACATCGAGTTGATTTTGCAATAATATTTGTTGCACCTTGGTAACAGTCAGATTCTGATTTTCAGCCGACCAATCCAGCCGTTTCGCTCCCCCCTGCAGAGCTTGAAAAGGGCGGTTCTGAAACTCTATTTTGTCAGAAAAGTTAGAGAGACTTCTTAGCCCCCCTTCGTAAGGGGGGTTGGGGGGATCTTTCTCCGACGCAATATGCAGAATAGCATTGTACCGAAAATCAGTTAACTCATTGTGGTAACTACCGCGAATTAATTGAATCTCTACGCCGCCAATCTGCGGAAAGCGGTGCTGTAATGCGCTAAAAAAATCAGGTGCAATAACTAACTCTGTTTCTTGAAAAATTTGCATTTGTACTCGCTGCTGCAACTGTTCGCCAGCGAGAGAAGGTTCGGCTCGATACAGTTGTACCGAAGCGTGGAAAGCAGCCAGCAACGGCAAGCTGCGGACATCTCCGATGAATATAAAGCCGCCGGGAGCAGTTGCTTTCACCGCACCTTCTAGCACCTGGACGAGATAGTCGATATTCGGGAAATATTGCACGACAGAATTTAGAATTACCGCGTCAAAAGCTGCTGTCTCTATTCCTGCAAAATCAGCCGCCATTTTCTGCAACAGCGTTACATTAGCTAACTGTTGATTGGCCAAGTGCTGCTGAATGTAATTGAGCGAAATTGGTGAAAAGTCTGTGCCGCAATATTGAGTGCAGCGAGGCGCAATTTGGAACAGCATCAAGCCTGTGCCGCACCCAATTTCTAAGACTCGATCCGGCTGCAAAGCTAAAATTTGGGCGGCTTGATTGTTCGCCCAGTCGCGCATCTGTTCTACTGGGATTGGCTGATTCGTATAACTGCTATTCCAGCCGACAATATTGAATGTTGGATCTGAGTCGGTGGCTGGTTGATTGTAGGTTTCATTGTAGAGCATTTGCCACTGCAAAACCTGTTCTGATTGCAGTTGCACGATTTGGTTGGTTTCATTGGCAATGCTATATTCGGCCTTCAGGGCAATATAAGCTACTAAACGTTTATTTCCCTGTGCATCTTCCGAAGCTGTGGCTACAGTTTGCTGCACCGCCGGATGTTGAGTTAATACTGTCTCGATTTCTCCTAATTCGATGCGGAAACCGCGAATTTTTACTTGTTCGTCAATGCGTCCCACAAATTCAATATTGCCGTCGCTGCGGTAGCGCGCTAAGTCGCCTGTTTTGTAAATTCGCTCTCGTGAATTTGGTTGAAAAGGATTGGGAATAAAGCTTTGTGCGGTTAAATCTGGGCGGTTGAGGTAGCCGCGAGCGAGTCCGTTTCCGCCGATATACAATTCGCCAACAACGCCCATTGGTACGGGCTGCAAATATTTGTCTAATATGTAGATTTGAGTGTTAGCAATGGGGCGGCCAATTGTCGGGGCGATGTCTGTTTGCTCTGTTGCAGGAATATAACCGGAAGTTGTGACGACGGTGTTCTCGGTTGGGCCGTAATTATTTACTAGCTTAAATGGATGGGATTTTAAAGGATGTTGTTGCAGTTTTTCGCCGCCTGCGAGCAAGATTCGCAAAGCTGTATTTGGAGGCCAATCTAATAGCAAAACTTTCTCGGCTAAAGGTGTTGGCAAAAAGCTAATGGTGATGGCTTTTGATACTAACCAGTTTTGCAGTTTTTCAGGATCTCGCCTGATGTCATCTTCTGGAAAGTAGATGCTAGATCCGGCGGCGAGATAAGGCCAAATTTCCCACCCGCAAGCATCAAAGCCGATCGCTGCAATTTGCGTGGCTCGCTCGCCCGCTGACACCCCAAACTCTCTTTGATGCCAAAAAACGAGATTTAACAAGCTTCCGTGCTCAATTTCCACTCCTTTCGGCTTTCCCGTGGAACCGGAAGTGTAAATCGCGTAAACCAGATTTTCGGCTGTGGCTGCGCTGGTGGGATTGTCGGCGATTTCTTGGGAAATCATCTCCCAGTCTGTGTCTAGAAAAATAACCCTTGGAGGGTGAATTTTATCATCTGACTGTGTTTCTAAATTTTGCACTTCGCCATCATCCACCAGGGAATAAATTCCCTGGCTCATAGCTGAAGTCGGCTTCAGCCGACTGGAAACTTGTCCTCCTTCAGTCGTCTTTAGACGACTTTCGCTATTAGACAGGGAATTTATTCCCTGGCGGGTAAGCAATACTGACACTTGAGCATCTTCTATCATAAAGCTCGATCGCTCAGCAGGATAGCTCGGATCTAAAATTAAGTAAGCTCCTCCCGCTTTCAGGATACCCAACATCCCCACGATCAGATCGAGCGATCGCCCGCAGCAAAGCCCGACTAAAACTTCCGCCCCAACCCCCATTTTTTGCAAATAATGTGCTAGTTGGTTGCTGCGGAGATTTAGCTCTCGATAGGTGACTCGCTCCTCTCCAAATACCAGCGCCACCGCATCCGGTGTCCGATCGGCCTGCATTTCAAATAGCTGATGGATGCACAAATCTTGCGGATAATCCGCCTGAGTATTGTTGCATTCAACTAACAAATGATAGCCCTCTTGAGCGCTCAAATATTGCAAGTTTGCTATGCGCTGTTCGGGATTTGTCACAATGCTTTCTAACAAAGTTTGAAAATGCCCGATCAGACGGGTAATCGTAGCTTCCTCAAATAAATCGGCGCTGTAAATAACCATGCCGCTGATACCCTCCGAGCTATCAACCCACAGCTTATTGCTGGGCGATTGGTTGCTTCCCGAGCTGTTGGGCGATCGCTCCCACAAATGAAACTCCAAATCAAACCGCGCTGTACCTACATCTAACTGCTGCGGGCTCAGTGTTAATTCTGGCAATTCTAACCGATTCCCCGGCGCGTTTTGCAGCGCAAACGCCACCTGAAATAAGGGATTTTGGTTCAACGCGCGATCGGGGTGCAGTTCTTCTACTAACTTCTCAAACGGCAAATCTTGGTGAGCGTAAGCTCCTAATGCTACCTCTTTGACTCGGTTTAAAAGTTCCCGAAAAGTTGGATTTCCCGACAAATCTGTACGCAAAACCAAACTATTGACAAAAAAACCGATTAATGCTTCTATTTCACTGCGGTTGCGATTGGCGATCGGCGAACCTACAACAATATCTTCTTGCTGCGCGTAATGGTAAAGCAAAGTTTTAAAAGCTGCCAGCATTGTCATAAACAGCGTCACTCCTTCGCGCTGGCTCAACGTTTCTAAAGCCTCGCTCAGTTGTTTTGACAGTTGCAAAAATTGCCTTTTGCCTCGGTAACTTTGAATTGCTGGCCTGGGTCTATCCGCAGGCAAATTTAGCATAGAAATGCCGTTTAACTGCTGTCGCCAGTAAGCAAGCTGCGTTTCTAAAACTTCCCCTTGCAGCCATTCGCGCTGCCATTTTGCAAAATCAGCGTACTGGATCGACAAAGCCGGTAAAGGCGAAGGTTTTTCGCTAGCAAATGCCGTGTAAAGCGCGCCTAATTCCTGAATAAGCACTCCGATAGACCAACCATCGGAGACAATGTGGTGCATATTCAGCATTAGTAAATATTCGGCGTCATCTAACTGCAACAATGTGACTCGCAGCAACAAGTCATTGGACAAATTGAAAGAGCGTTGAGCTTCCTGGGCCGTGAGCCGGTTTGCTTCAGTTTGTCGAGATTCCTTTGGCAAGTTTCGCAAGTCCACTACATTAATCGGGACGTGAAAAGCAGCAGCTATTCTCTGAACGGGTTGCCCCGAAACTACTGCTAAAGTCGTGCGTAAAGCTTCGTGGCGGCGCACAATTTCATTGAAGGTTTGTTGCAGCGCCGAAAAATTGAGCGAACCTGTCAAACGCAATGCTGCGGGAACATTATAAAAAGGATTGTTCGGGACTAATTGGTCGAGAAACCACAAGCGCTGCTGTGCAAAGGAAAGCGGTATATTTCCGTCCCGCCCCATAGGAACAATCGGTGTAGGAGTGAAACTAGAAGTACGATTAGCTGCTTTTAAAAAGGAAACAATTTCGGCTTTTTTATGAGAAATTTCGGAGCGCAGTTCTGGTGTAATAATTCCTTCGGGAGCGTTGCAGCGCAGGATCTCGCCCTCAACAAAAATATTAATATCTAGACTGCGAAGGTAAGATAAAAACTCAACTAACTCCACCCTGACAAAATCTCTGGCATTTGGCGATGAACTCGATATTTTTGGCTCGGGCATTTTGAGTCATCCTGTCATTACTTGGGCAAATCAATCAAAGAAATTCCACCAGCGCACAAGTTAAGAGCTTAACTTACCGCTTGCCGACTGTGGCCTAACCTGAGTATGATTCTGTTTGAATCCGCAACCCAAATTCTACCCAAGGTTTCAGCTTATGCCGTTCATGCCCTTCAATTTCCTGTTCCTATGGCTGGTGGGACTGCTGTCCGTCGGCGTACTTGGCGGAGGTATATACATTCTCTATGAATGGTACATAGGCGAACTTGTAGGGATTTCCTACTTAGTCAGCGGAGTGTTGATGGTTCTTTGGTCTGTTGGTGGCCGCTTTATCAGTTTGCCGCTGTTCCGCCGCCCCGGTGCTGACGAACCGAAGCCGACGCGGACGGGTACGGTGCAGCGGGTAGAGAGGCCTGATGGCACTATTTTACAAGTAGAATTCTACGGCCCAGAGGACGGACAGCCGATTATCCTCTCACATGGTTGGGGGCCGAACAGTATGGTTTGGTATTACGCGAAACGGCAACTAAGCGATCGCTACCGAGTGATTGTTTGGGATCTTCCAGGTTTGGGAAAATCCACTCGACCAAAAAACAGCGACTACTCCCTAGAAAAATTTGCCCGCGATCTCGAAGCCGTCATTGCCATAGCAGGAAATAAACCTGTTATCCTACTCGGACACAGCATGGGCGGCATGATTTCTCTAACATTCAGTCGGCTTTTCCCAGAACTTCTCGGTAGTCGAGTAGCTGGTTTAATTCTGGTAGATACGACTTATACTAATCCCCTCAAAACTGCTATTTTTAGCGGTTTATTACGCGCTTTGCAGAAGCCGCTGCTCCAACCTCTGCTCTACCTCACCATAGCTCTTGAACCGATTATGTGGGGAATGACTTGGCTGAGCTATCTCAATGGTTCACTGTACATCAGTGTAGAAGTATCGGGATTTAAAGGCACTGAAACGCGCGGTCAATTAGATTTCTCAGCTTTCTTATCAGCCTTGGGTTCTCCCGGCGTTCTCGCTCGCGGCACACTGGGAATGCTCAAATTTGACGAAACAAAAACTTTGCCATCAATTGACATTCCTGTGTTGGTGATCTGCGGCGATTCAGATATTGCCACTACGCCCCCAGCTAGCCTGCGAATGAAAGCAGAATTACCTCAAGCAGAGCTAGTTACTATACAGAAAGGAGGACACATGGCATTAATCGAGCATAACCAGAAGTTTGCAGAAGCTGTCAGAGCATTCTGCACTGAAATTTCGTGACTAAAAATGTGACTTAAAATCCTGGGTAGTGGTGCACAAGTAAGGTTTTTCGTTTTCTCAATCCTTATGCAGGCAGGGTTATATCGACTTGCATCATTGCTTTTGCAGGACTACCCTCAGATGTTGGTCAATACAAGGGAAAATCAGCAATGTTTTATGAGCAATCAGAATTCGACGTTCGTTGTGAATGGGGAATGCAAGGAGTTGAAAAGCTTTCTCCAATCAGCGACGTTGTTATCATTATAGATGTGATGTCTTTTTCAACATGTGTAGACATAGCCGTACATAATGGTGCAATAATATTTCCTTATCGTTGGAAAGATGATACTGCTGTTGAATACGCGAGGTTGAAAAATGCTCAACTAGCTAGCTTCAAGCGCCGGTTCTCTGGTCAATTCTCCCTTTCTCCTTCCTCACTTGTTGGTATAGCTGCCAATACTAAGCTCGTTCTACCATCTCCCAATGGCTCAACATTAACGCTTGCAAGTATGGGCAAGCATACTCTGGCGGGGTGTCTGCGAAATTGTTTGGCTGTGGCTGAATATACTGCTCAACTCGGCGGTTCTGTTGCGGTGATTCCTGCAGGTGAAAGGTGGGAGGACGGAACTCTCCGCCCCGCTATTGAAGACTTAATAGGTGCTGGAGCAATTATAAGTTATCTAAAAGGAACTAAGTCTCCGGAAGCACGAGCTGCGCTATCAGTCTTTAAGGATGTTCAACATTGCCTTGATTCTGCGCTATTTAGCTGCTCTTCTGGTAAAGAACTTACCGAGCGTGGTTTTAGTGAGGATGTAAAACTTGTAGCTCAATTCAACTGTAGCAACGCTGTCCCGAAACTTCGAGACGGAGCTTATTTAAATCAAAGCATCATTAATCTCGACATTTAAAATTTTGTTTTCCGGAGTGAGTGCGACCATTTTTCAATATGTATTCAGAGTTGCACTTAGGACAATTCATAAGCTCAAATTTAAGGTAGTTGAAATAGTGAAATTATAACACATTTTCCTTGCTATGCAGGACTACCAAATCCTGTAGGTTCTGGCTGGGGATACCTTAAAATTCGGCGTTGCACAATTTGATATTGTTGAAATAGGATTGATTGAGCGTCTAGGGCGATCGGATTGCCTTCATTATGATATTAAGGCCGATCTGCGTTTGGGTTTGCTGGAGCGTGAGTGTAATCGGCGTACTAGGCGCACCATATTTCAATACGGTTCAGTTAAGGAAAATTGTAGCGAAAAGGTTGGGCGAAGTGAAACGGAGGGTTCCTTCCCTCGGCGCCCAACCTACGCACTGATTCGGTTTACTTCCTAGACCTCTTTGTTACCCTCCCACCTTTAACTGAAAATGCGCTTGACGGCAGGAATACGAGCCAACACGAAATAATCCAACAGCACAACGGTGACGAGTGAAAGTCCTACAAGCGGGAAGGCAATCCCTAAAACAGCAACGATTGCGAGTGGCACTTTCCATCCCTGAACATGAGTGGGCATTGCAGGCGCACCCAGCCAACCCGCCCCTTTCGGACGACGCTGCCACCACATCACCGTACCGCTGACTGAAAGCACAATCACAATTAACGCTGCAAACAACATCAGCAGTTGATTGCTCAATCCAAAATATTTCCCCATATGAATGGAAATTCCCATTTCTACGGCTTTGGGTATTAACCCGTAATCCTTCCACCGCACATCTGCTAACACTTTGCCACTGTATCTATCGATGTGCAGAGTGACTTCTTGCGCCGGATTATTGGGAAATGCCGAAACCGTGTACACACCCGTTTGGGATTCTGGAAAACTAACACTAAATCCAGGGGGTGCGCCTTTTGCTTGGGCTAAAGTTACAACAGAATCTAGATTTACGGACGTACCAGCAGGAGTTCCCCTGATAATTTCGTTGTGTCCTGAATGATGCTTTTCTCCAGGCTTACTAGATTTTGGAATTGGTAATTGCTCTACTGCCCAAGGCACAATTAGATTGCCCTGTTGATTGAGCGAGCCTGTGAGTGTTGTCGATTGAGGCACGTTATCCCACATTTGTGCAGGATAGTGACTCGACAAACGAGCGAAGGTATCTCCCCAAAAACCTGTCCAGGGTAGTCCACTAATGATGAGAAAGCCAATTAGCAATACGCCATAAAATCCCGAAACGGCGTGTAAGTCCCGCCAAAATACCCGCTTATTCTGGCTCCACACACGCGGAATTAATGTTCCTAAAAAATTTACTTTGCCGCGAGGCAACCATAAATATAATCCGGTAATTAGCAAAATCAGTCCCCAACAGGAAGCAAGCTCTACTAAATAATCTCCCAATTTTCCGATCATCAGTTCGCCGTGAATCTTGCGGGCGATCGCTTGGAGATTATTATTTTCATCGCGATCGCCTAAAATCTTAGCCGTATAAGGATTCACGAAAACGGCTAGTGTTCTTTCATCTTTAGTCGCGATCGTCACTTCAGCACTACGATTAGACGCAACGCTCGGCGTAAATTTTGTTACTTTGGCATCAGGATAAGTTCGTTGAACAACTGCCACCTGTTGAGTATAAGGCATCACCACATCCGCAGGCTGCACAAACATATTCTGGTGATACATCGCAGCATCTAATTGCGGTTTAAACAGGTAAATGATGCCTGTGATTGACAAAATCAGCATGAAAGGAATAACAAACAAGCCTGCATAGAAGTGCCATCGCCAAACGGTGCGATAAAAACGATTACTGGGAGGTTCAGCAACCAGTGAAGGGTTCAAAACGCTGTTCAATTTACTCATTGTGGTTTGCTAAAATATCGATAAAAAACCATTATGCTACACAAGTATGAACAATGTCAAAAGACAGGCTGTCAAACAGAGTTGCTGCTTCTGAAGTTTTTAGCCGCCAGTAATCTTGATGAAGATTTATTCAACAGGGAAAGTAACTAAAGACCAGTCTATTGCAATACCGTTCAGTTAAGGCTGCCTATCTTTTTTTAGCATAAGCGATGCTCAATCTTTACTCCATCAGGGTTTGAGGAGGGTTGTCATCCCCTCAGCGAAAAAGATTGAGATTGCTGCGACTAGGGCGTCATTCCACAAAACCATCAAAATCATCCCGCAATTATGTAAGCCCTTAAAATTCCACATCTTCTCGCTCATTTTCGTCAGTTCTGGGAGTATCCAAACCTTTCGCAGCCCAGCGCATTGTTTCAATGTATTTTGCCAGACTCGCCACAGTCGGAGCCTCAAACAAATTGCTGACCGATAACTCGACTTGCAAAGCGTCTCGGATGCGAGAAATCAACTGAGTTGCTAGCAGGGAATGCCCGCCTAGTTCAAAGAAATTATCGTAGATACTAACCTGCTGTTTTCCCAAAACTTTAGCCCAAATATTCCCGATCGCCTTTTCGAGATCGGTCCGAGGCGCTACATAATTTTCTGTTAGATCCTCGCTGTCTGCATCTATCTTAGGTAATGCGCGGCGATCGACTTTGCCGTTGGGCGTTAGCGGCATGGACTCCAACACTGCATAAGTTGCAGGAACCATATATCCTGGTAACTTTTCTTTCAAAAATTGGCGCAAGTCACTTGACTTAAGATTTGGAATTTCTAATTTTTCATTAATGCCGTCAGGAATAACATAAGCTACCAAATGTTTATCGTCGGGGATGTCTTCCCTGACAATTACTACTGCTTCGCGCACTTGTGGATGCTGGCACAAAGCCGCTTCAATTTCTCCCAACTCGATGCGGTAGCCGCGAATTTTTACTTGGTCGTCAACGCGGCCTAAAAACTCGATGTTGCCGTCAACCCGATAGCGACCTAAATCACCTGTTTTATAAAGGCTAGAACCAGATTTATTGCTAAAAGGATTGGGAATGAATGCAGCAGCAGTTAAATCAGGCTGGTTGAGGTAGCCTTTCGCCAGTCCGTCACCGCCGACGTACAATTGACCTGTAACACCGATCGCCACTGGCTGCAAATCCGCATCGAGGAGATAAATTTGCGTGTTGGCGATCGGGCGCCCGATCGGGAGAGATGTTGCGGTTTCCGGTACGTCTCGCACCTCGTAATAAGCCGAAAATGTGGTATTTTCTGTCGGGCCGTAAACGTGAATTAATTTAGTGCTTTCCACCTGTTTTAAAACTTTTCTCACGCATCTAATATCGACCGCTTCGCCGCCAAACAGCAAGCAGCGCAAGGAATTAAACGCTTGCGGTAAAGCTCGGGCAATTTGTTGGAACAAGGCGGTTGTTAAAAACAAGATTGTGATGTTTTGTTGCCGCAGTTCTAAGGCTAAATCGTGAGGCGACAGGGTAATGTTTGTGCTAATTATTGCGACTTGAGCGCCGTTGAGCAAGGCTCCCCAAATCTCGAAGGTGGCTGCATCGAATGAAGCGTTTGATGCTTGGGCAATTTTATCGGTAGGTTCTATTTTTATGTAGTTGGTGTTGAGTACCAGCCGATTTACTGCTTTGTGGGTGACAGCAACTCCTTTGGGTTTTCCGGTGGAGCCTGATGTGTAAATGACGTAAGCTAGGTTATCGGCGGTTGCGGTGTTGGGGAGATTTTCTGTACTTTCTCGGGCGATTTGTTCCCAGTCGCGATCGCACTTAATCACCGAATTCGAGAAGTCTCGGAAATTGTCCATCAATTTATCTTGAATTAACAAGACTTTAACTCCCGCATCTTCCAGCATCAAGTTTAGCCGATCGCGCGGATAGCTCGGATCTAACGGTAAATAAGCGCCTCCAGCCTTCAGTACAGCCAGCATCCCCACAATTAGGTCGATCGATCTTTCGGCGCAAAGCCCCACTAAAACCTCCGCCCCCACGCCCTGTTTTTGTAAATAGCGCGCCAGTTGGTTGGCTTTGCTGTTGAGTTCTCTGTAAGTCAGGTGCTGGCTGTCGAAAGTTAGGGCGACATCCTCCTGATGCTGCTCTACCCGCTCCTCAAATAACTGATGAATGCACTTATTTTGAGGATAATCTGTCCGAGTATCGTTCCATTCTATTAATAATTGATTCACTTCAGCCTCGCTCAATAAAGGTAAGTTAGCGATTCTTTGTTCTGGCTCGGCTACAATGCTTTCCAGCAGCGTGTTAAAATGTTTCAGCATTCGGGCGATCGTAATTTCATCAAATAAATCGGGATTGTACACAGCTACGCCTCTCAGGCCTTCCGAATGTTCCCACTGTTCGCCGTACCTGCTCCTAAACTTATCCGCAGCTTCCCACAAATGCAGCTCTAAATCAAAGCGCGTTGTTTGAGTCTCCAAATGGAAAGAACTCAACTTTAATTCTGGCAATTCTAGCTCGTCCACAGGCGCATTTTGCAAACCGAATACTACCTGAAACAGCGGGTGGCGGTTCAACTCGCGAGCGGGGTGCAATTCCTCGACGAGCTTCTCGAAAGGCAAATCTTGGTGAGCGTAAGCTCCCAGGGTTACTTCCCGCACCCGGCCCAAAAAATCTCGAAATGTCGGGTTTCCCGAGCAGTCTATTCGCAGCACTAAAGTATTGACAAAAAAACCGATTAATGCTTCTATTTCGCTCAGGTTGCGATTGGCGATCGGCGAACCGACAACAATATCTTCTTGCTGCGAGTAGCGGTAAAGCAAAGTTTGAAATGCGGCGAGCAATGTCATAAATAAAGTCGCTCCTTCTCGCTGGGAGAGCGCTAGGAGTGAGTCTGCGAGCTTTTTCGGCAGTTCTAAATATTGAGTTTTGCCGCGATAATTTGGCCGAGCTGGTGCTGGGCGATCGGTCGGCAAATTTAACGCCGAAATCCCGTGCAATTGCTGCCGCCAATAAGCTAGCTGAGTTTCTAATACTTCTCCTTGCAGCCATTCGCGCTGCCATTCGGCAAAGTCGGCATATTGCAGCGATAATTCTGGCAGGGGAGATGGTTGTTGATTTATCAAAGCTGTATAGATAGCTTGTATTTCGCGTATTAGCACGCCGATAGACCAATCATCGGAGGCGATGTGGTGCATATTTAGCAGCAGAATATGCTCGCTCTCTGTCAGCCGCAGGATGGTGAGTCGCATCAGCGGCCCGGTGGATAAATTGAAAGGGCGAAGAGATTCGGCGGCGGTGAGTTTCTTGGCTTCTGTTTGCCGCTGTTCTGGCGGTAAATGTTGCAGTTCTAATATTTGTAAATTTATCGGGCAAGCGGGAGAAATTATCTGCACTGGTTTGCCGGATACCGCTGCAAAAGTGGTTCGCAAAGTTTCGTGGCGCTGCACTATTTCGTTGAAGGTTTGCTCTAAGGCTCTCAAGTTGAGGGAACCGGTTAAGCGCAGTGCTGTTACTACATTGTAGAAAGGGTTGGACGGTGCGAATTGGTCGAGAAACCACAAGCGCTGCTGGGCAAATGATGCGGGAAAGACAAATACTTCGGTTTGGTCAGAAATATTCAGGTTTGGGCGATCGCTTGTAAAGGAATTGTCATAAATTTCGGATGCCATATCTGTTGCTCTTGGGGGATGGGATGTGTTAATTTTTTGATGGCGCGGGGTGGCTTTTTGAGGGTGCGATCGCCTCTTAAAATTTTGGCGAGCTTTCAGATCGGAAATTTTAACATCATAAATCTGGGTGCGGGAGTGCGTCCGAGACGCGGGGAAAAGAAACCGGGTTTCTGGCTGCGGGATCGAATTATCCCTTGAGGAGCCTTGAGTGTGGGCCCCACAATCAAATTTAGCTGTCGGGGAACGGGATCGGAGGCTTGTGATTCGGGTGCGATCGGCGATCGTTAGATGCGAGAATTACCAAGAGCAACCTGCACAGAGGTCAAGCTGTAGTATGATTTCTAATTGCACAAAGTGTTCTTGGGGCGGACGCAATTTTCTCACATTTCTAGCTTAGCGACTACTATTGATTAAACAGTGTCCGCAATCTTTTAGACCGACTCACTAGAACTTGCGACCTGATGCAGCCAAAATACTTAAGAACACTCTCACGTGCAGTTTAAATTAGAGGTTATAGGCTAATGGCGCAGCGGAACGTATACTCGTCAAAAGACGACCCAGGGGATGCACAATCAGCAGAAGAAGTCCTCCACTCAGTGATTCAGGAATTGGACGCTTTGCATCAAAATGTAAAAGGCCAGTTAAATCAGGACATTACTCGGCTGCAAAGTGAAAAAAATCACCTGATAGACGATATTGAAGACCTCCGGGAGCAATATCGCAAATTGCAGTCTCAGCAAATGGAATCTCTGTCTGGGCGATACATTCAGCAGCAGCAATTGTGGCTGAAGCAGTTGGCTCAAGTTTTGGCTCACAATTTGCAAGATTTGTTGGTGCAGCGGTTCAACGAACTCAGCGCTAACTCGGGACATTCTCTCAGCAGCCCAATTCCCAGCGGGGAGTTCCCGATACCCATGCCGCCGAGCAACTACGACGAGCGGGCCTCGGAGTTGCTGGCGGCTCTGGATGAGCGGATCGATCGCAGTTTCCAGATGCTGGAACAAGATTTGAGCAGCTACGAAAGCGAGCTCTCCGTGCGGCTCAACAACATGAAAACCCTAGAACTGCAAGGGGAAGAGCTGTTACAAAATCTAGTAAACCGCATCAGGCAAGAACTAGAAGAAGAAGAAGAATATCTTGACAATCCTTTTGATGCTCGAGATTCCTATCCCGAGGAATCAACTAATTCTGTTAATTCTGTCCGCCCGCAAGTTCTGCAGCCAGCACCTGCGGATGCGCCGCGGCAAGCCGTGCCGCAGCCCTCAGCAGCGCCGAGTGCGCCCGCAAAAGCAGGTTCTCAAGTGCAGGCTGGTTTGATTCTGGCTTTGTCTTCGGCGGTGGTATTGTCGCTGTTTAATGTTTGTTTGAGAATTCTAATTAAAAGCAGAAATCCTCGGATGATTTTTGGCTTGTTTGAACTTCCGGGAGTTGTGACTCCGGGTTTTGGAAATTCTTTGTTGATTTTGTTGATGCGGCTGATCGTGGTGATGGCTTTGATGCCGGTATTGGCGACTTTTCTGTATCCGAATGTCTGGAAAGATATTAGACGGTTGTTCCAGTCGGGCGATCGAGCTTTGTGGAGCAAGGTTTTAGGAAGCGCATTTTTTCTGTTTTTGTCTCAGGTTTTGATTTATTTGGCGATCGGCAATATTCCGGCGGGGATTGCGATTACGATTTTCTTTATTTACCCGATCGTCACCGTACTCGGTTCTTGGCTATTGTTTGGTGCTCGCCCCAGCACGATCGGCTTTTTGGCGATCGGCGGGATTACCCTCGGTCTGATTTTAGCTGGATCGCCGAGTTTTGCTGCGCCAGCTCCGGGCGGTGGCAATGTCGAGGTAGGAGTCACCGCAGCACTATTTTCTGGGATTACCTTTGCAGGTTACGTATTGCTGACGCAAATGGCCGCGGGCAAGCTGCACCCGATTCCTTTTAGTTTAGTTAATTTCGCGGCGATTTTTGTATTTTCCTCCCTGAGTTTGTGGGTGCCGCTGTCGGAAAACTTTGCTCCTAAAATCGACCAAAATGTTTGGCCGGGTTTGATTGTGGGAGGCGTTGTTTTAGGGGTGCTGACGCTGTTTAGCTATCTTTTGAACAATTTTGCCATCCGGTTCGCGGGGGCGGCCTTAGCGTCAGTAATTGGCACTTTGGGGCCAGCGATGACCGCACTCTTCGGGTTTCTAATTATCAATGAGAAGTTGCAGCCTGTGGCAATTCTCGGCATGGCTGTAGTGACGTTGAGCGTGGCTGCTATGAGTGTAGAACGCATGGTGGCTCCTCAGAAGAAGGCTACTTAAGTTCAGTTGACAGTTGACAGTTGACCTGTGACAGTTGACAGTTGACCTGTGACAGTTGATAGTTGACAGTTGACAGCTCGCCCGAAGAGCGAAGCCGAAGGGTTGACAGTTGACAGCTTGCGCTGAGCGAAGTCGAAGGGTTGACAGTTGACAAAGGAAGTCCGAGGATTGGAGTAATGAATCGTCTGATTTTAATTTCTCCCTACAAGGAAGAGGCTTTAAACCAATTCTTTCTGGTAAAAACTGCTGTTTGTAGTGAGGACTTTAGTCCTAGGATTTTGAGGAATAAATTCCTCACTACGAACTTGTTTTAGAAAGTGTTTGTAGTGGGGAATGCGAGTCCTCCCATTTTGATTACTAATTAAGCGTAAAATATGCCTCTGTAAAAAGCTTCCTTCTTCCTGATGACTACTGACTACTGACTACTGACTACTTCTTATCAAACAACAGAAACAACCACACGAAAACCCACAATACTAGCCTTGCAATCCGGCTGATACCTGAGGCGGCACCCGCTGCGACAATTCGGAGGATGATCGTTCCAAGAACCTCCCCGCAACAACCTCAGCGACAAGTCGCCGCCAGACTCCCAAACGCTGCCATCAACAGGCGCACCGTTGTAATTATTGTGCCAAGAATCCGCGCACCATTCCCAAACATTTCCGTGCAAATCGTACAATCCGAAAGCATTCGGTTTAAAACTGCCCACATCTGTAGTTTGAAAGCGATAAACTCCCTTCGGCGCGTCAGCGTAATTAGAATTTCCGTTGTAATTTGCTAACTCGCTGGTAATCGTTTCCCCAAAGTGAAACGGCGTCGTAGTTTCTCCCCGACAAGCATATTCCCATTGGGCCTCGCTAGGCAAGCGATAATTCTTACCAGTTTTCCGAGAAAGTCTAGCGCAAAACTCCACCGCTTCGTACCAAGATACATTCTCTATCGGTCGATTTGCCCCTTTAAAACGGGCAGCATCGGGATTGAGAAATATTTTAATTTCTGGGAGCGCTGCAACTGCTGTCCACTGTGCCTGAGTGACTGGAAATTTGCCAATATAAAAAGATGCTAAAGTTACTGTGTGCTGCGGTTTTTCGTCGCTGTCACCCCGATCTTTTGGGGTACCCATCAAGAAAGTACCGCCTGGAACAGATACCATTTCCATGACTGTACCGCGACCGAGATGTTCTTCAAAAAAACGCGCTTTGCCGCTCTTAACATTAGTTTGCTGCCCGCGATTATCTACTGTCACCACCTGAAATTCAAAACTGCTTTTAACAGCAGCAATCTTTGGCGCTCCCTGGTTATGAGGCGGATTTGTGTGAGATTTTACCCTCGGATTGACAGAGATATTGCTGTTGATTTGCCCGCTGTGATTGAGCGGGGTATTGATAGCAAGTTGTCCTCCTTCAGTCAGATAAGCATTTAGGGGCGGTGGGCCTCCCTTGGTGCGAGCAGAATTTAAAGCAAGTTGTCCCCCCTTGACAAAATGGGGTTGGGGAGGTAAAGAATAGAGATTTAAAGCTTTGATTACTTCATCAGCAGATTGATATCTATTTTTGAGATAATCTTGGATTAATTTATCTAAAATTTTTGCCAACTCGCTGCTGATTTTTGTGCCGGCGGGCAAGCGTTCTCTCCAAATCCAGCCGCCATTGATCGGGTCATAAAGGTCATCGGAACCGTCAACTTTTGGCAAACATTGAGTTAGCAGTCTCAGGCAAGTTATCCCCAAACTGTACAAATCGCTTCCCGGGAAAACTTGACCCCGCATTTGTTCCAGCGGGGAATATCCGGGCGTTCCTACGGTGGTACCTACTTGGCTCATCAGCGAGCCCGTCACTTGTTTGGAAACGCCGAAATCTATCAAAACTAACTCTCGGAGCCCTCCCCTCCTCCAAGCGGAATTGCGAAAATTTCCCGCCAATAGAGATGAGTTAGGGGAAGTGCGGCGGCGGATGATATTCTCAAGTTTGATGTCTCGGTGAATGACTTTGCGATCGTGCACAAATTTCAGAATCGGCAAAACATCTGCCAGCAACTGCCAAATTTTTTCTTCGCTAAAAACGCCCTGCTGAGTTAATTCAGCGAGTAAATTTTGCCCCTCAATCAACTCTTGTACTAAATAAAGTCGCTTGTCTTGTTCAAAATAAGCAATTAATCTAGGAATTTGGGGATGTTCGCCGAGTTCGTAAAGTCGTTTTGCTTCTTGCTTAAACAGTTCTGTAGCCTTTTGAAGTGCTGATGTTCCCTGAACTTGGGGTACAAACTGCTTGATGACGCAGGGATCGTCCATGCGATCGGTATCTACCGCTTCATAAGTTCTGCCAAATCCCCCCTCGCCCAACAGTCGAATCACGCGGTAGCGGTTTCTGAACAGAGGGCTGAGGTTTTGCGAGCCGCAACTCTGACAAAATTTAGAGTTGTCGGGGTTGAAAGGATGAGAGCACTTTGGATTAGAACAGTAGAACATATCCTTGGGGAAGAAATGATCCGGTTAAGGTTATGATATATCTTTTATGTCTATTTGCCTCCTGATGGATTTATAAAAATTGGTAATTGGGAAAAAGGTAATTGGTAATGGACTGTAGGGCGGGCATTACCCGCCTCCAAAGGTAGAAGCGGAATTTAAATCTGACTCAACCACAATAAATCGATTTCCTGGCAAAAGATAATAGCCCGATCGACAAATTATCGCAAACCCATTACCTGCGCTAGTAGCCGCCGCAGTCCCCGATCGACTCATACAAATCCCTAGATTTCTCAAAAATTGGGTTGAGCCGATCGACATCAGCAGCATCCAGCACCAAATTAAACACCCTAGCATTATCCGCCAAATGTTGGGAAACACCCAACCGCGCACCGACGATCGCACCCGCCACAGCAGGCTGGTCTAAAATATAGCGTACCGCCACATTAGGAATAGAAGACGCTCGCGGTTAAAATTACGCGATATTCTTTACACCGCTTGGAGCGGACTTCCTTTGTATAGAAGCTGTTTCAACCGCCATCTTATCTCTCTTTCTCTGCCTTCGCGCATGAAAGCGTCTTCGCGGTTCATTCGGTCTTATTCTATCTTAACTTCTCTAAAAAATAAGCCAAACAAAAACCCGGTTTGTTGGATAAACCGGGTTTCTAATCTGCCAATTTTAGCCGTAAGGTGCGCTGCGGCGCACCCTACAATAAATCAAATCACAACTTGCTCGGTTCGATCGCCGGAGCCCTCAAAGACACAGTTTTATCCCCAGCAGCCTTAGCCACCAGAGCAGGCACAGAATCCCGCAATTTGGCAGTCAACTGTATAGTAGTCGCATCGTAAACTTGAGTGAGCATCTTTGGATACAAGCCAATGCCAATAATCGGTACTAACAAAGCCGCAATAATAAACACTTCTCGCGGTTCCGCATCCACCAACTCTTCATGTTCGGATAATTCCTTATTTTCAGGCCCGTAGAAGATTTCCCGCAGCATCGACAGCAAATAAATCGGAGTCAAAATCACCCCGACAGCAGCCAGAAACACCACGCAAACCTTAAACACGGGATTGTAAGCGTCGCTAGTGGCAAAGCCTACAAATACCATCAATTCTGCGACAAAACCGCTCATTCCCGGCAATGCCAAAGAAGCCATAGAGCAAGCAGTCCACATCGCGAAAACCTTGCGCATTTTCTTGCCGACTCCGCCCATTTCGTCCAGCATGAGCGTGTGAGTGCGATCGTAAGTGCATCCTACCATAAAGAACAAACTCGCCCCGATCAAACCGTGGGAAACCATTTGCAGCATGGCGCCGCTAACTCCCAAATCGGTAAACGAAGCTATCCCAATCAGCACAAACCCCATGTGCGAAATTGAAGAATAAGCAATTTTTCGCTTCAAATTGCGCTGAGCAAAGGAAGTTAAGGCGGCGTAAACAATGTTAACTACACCCAAAATTACTAAGATGGGTGCGAAAATAGCGTGAGCATCGGGGAGCATTCCCGCATTCATCCGCAGCAAGGCGTAGCCGCCCATTTTCAGGAGAATTCCTGCTAGCAACATATGGGCTGGTGCGGTTGCTTCGCCGTGGGCGTCAGGGAGCCAAGTGTGCAGGGGAAAAATTGGCAGTTTGACGCCGTAAGCTATTAAGAAACCTGTGTACAGGAGCAATTCTACATTGGGGGCGAATTCTTTGGCTGCGATCGCCCGCATATCGAAAGTCACCGTATCGCCGTAAAACGCCATCGCCAGCGCGCCCACCAAAATAAAAAGCGAACCGCCAGCCGTGTACAAGATAAACTTAGTTGCTGCGTAGAGGCGCTTCTTGCCGCCCCAGATTGACAAAATCAGGTAAATCGGGACTAATTCCAGTTCCCAAACCAGGAAAAACAACAACATATCCTGTACGGCAAAAACTGCGATTTGGCCGCCGTACATTGTCAGCATCAAAAAGTAAAATAGCTTGGGTTTAAATGTGACAGGCCAAGCTGCTAAAGTAGCCAGCGTAGTAATAAAACCAGTCAGCAAAATCAGCGGCATCGACAAACCGTCAGCACCCACTGACCAATTTAAATCGAGTTGCTGAACCCAAGTATAACTTTCTACCAGTTGCAAGTCTGGATTGCTGAAGTCGTACTGAGTGCAAAAAGCGTAAACAAGCAGGGCAAAATCGAGCAAACCGACAATTAGTGCATACCACCGCACCGTCTTGCCATCCTTATCGGGAATCAAAGGAATTAGCAGGGACGCAGCAATGGGAAACAGAATTGTTGTTGTTAACCAGGGAAAATTAGCTGTATCCATTGCGTTTTAAAATGATCCATCAGTTATTAGGTTTAAACATATTTTGGCAATTTTGGTCTAAATTTTATACTTTCTTTAGACGGAATATTTTTTTTTGCAATGTTTGCGACGATTTGTGCGATCGCAAAAGTTGAGTTTCATGCAAGATTTATTTCTATTTGCTAATTGTCAATTCTGAGTTATTGAGCTAATACCATTTCTTCAAATATCTCCTGGTGGGGATAGGGCAATGGCCAGCGGTCTTAACTTAACCTGAAAGACCTTTGTATCTCTCGTCGATCGCTGAGGCCCGATCCCCCCTATGCCCCCTTAAAAAGGGGGGGACAAGAGTCTGCTCAAAGTGGGTCTTCGATCGGGGATGCGAGGGGGATCAGACCTCGGCAGTAAACGAGAAAGAAAAAAGGTTTCAGGCGATTGTTGAGACCAATAGGCGGTGGAGTTTTCCGAAAGATTTAGCTGACTCCAGAAACGATCGCAAAACCCAGAACTGCGACAAACACAATCAGGGCATAAAATTGAGCGCGACCGTTTTCAAAGTATTTCAAACCTTCGCCGCTAACCAGGGTGAGAAACCCTGTCAAGTTGACGACACCATCGACAACTCGCAAATCCACTTCCATGACTTGTCGCGCTAAACGGCGGCTGCCTTTGACGAAGAGAACTTCGTTGATATCGTCGAGATACCACTTGTTGAGGGAGAACTCGTAGAGCGGTTTGATTTTTTGGGCGATCGCCCCAGCATCAATTTTCCGGCTCAAATACATCAGAGAAGCCAAAGTAATGCCAAGCAAAGCAATACCTACAGAACTGCCGCCCATAATCAGAAATTCCGTCAAATCGAACTCCGCAGCGTGTTCCAAAACTTCTTCCAGAGACTCCCCTGGCGCGCGAACAAACTGCTCGAAATAATTGGCAAACGGCGTATTCACAAAACCGATAAACACAGAAGGTACTGCCAACAACACTAAAGGCAGAGCCATTGTCAGAGGAGATTCGTGAGGGAAATGGTCGTGTTCGCCGTGACTTTCGCCAGTTGATGCCAATTCCTTAACATTCATCGCTCCGGGCCCGAAAACCACACCCGGTTGCAGGAGTTGTTGCTTGATGGCGCTGTCATTGCCTCGGAATTCGCCCTCAAAGGTGCTGAAATACATCCGGAACATATAAAACGCGGTCATCCCCGCAGTCAGCCAGCTCACAGCCCACAGAGCGGGATTTGCTTGGAAAGCTTGGGCAAGAATTTCGTCTTTTGACCAAAAACCTGCAAACGGCGGAATGCCGCAGATTGCTAAATTGCCGATTAAAAAGCAAGTAGCGGTAATCGGCATATATTTGCGCAAGCCGCCCATGACTCTCATGTCTTGAGCGAGGGCGGGGTTGTGCCCGACGACATCTTCCATGCCGTGAATGACTGAACCAGAACACAGGAACAGCATTGCTTTGAAGTAAGCGTGGGTCATCAAGTGGAAGAGTCCGGCACTGTAGGCGCCGACTCCCATTGCCATTACCATGTAGCCCAATTGGGAGATGGTGGAGTAGGCGAGGCCTTTTTTGATGTCATTTTGGGTAATTGCGATCGAAGCCCCCAGAAATGCCGTAAAACAGCCGGTGCAGGCGATCAAATTCATGACTGCCGGCAAGCCTTCAAACACTGGGTACATCCGAGCGATCAGGAAGACGCCCGCGGCTACCATCGTGGCGGCGTGGATCAGAGCTGAAATTGGTGTCGGGCCTTCCATGGCGTCTGGGAGCCAGACGTGGAGGGGGAATTGAGCGGATTTGGCTGCTGGGCCCAAGAATATCAGGACTCCGAAGATTGTCGCTAGAGTTGCGCTCAAAGCACCGGATTCGACTAAAGAGTGCAGGCGATCGCCCATGACGCTGAATTCAAAGCTGCCGGTGGCCCAGTAAATGCCGAGGATGCCCAGCAGCAGGCCGAAGTCGCCGACGCGGTTGGTGACGAAGGCTTTTTGGCAGGCGTCTGCTGCTGGTTTGCGATCGTACCAAAATCCGACTAGCAGGTACGAACACATACCTACCAGTTCCCAGAAAATGTAAATCTGAACGATGTTGGGGCTGATTACTAGACCTAGCATTGAGGCGCTGAAGATGCTCAGGTAGGCGTAAAATCTCACGTACCCGTCATCGTGTGCCATGTAGCCGTCGGTGTAAATCATCACCAAAAAGGCGACCGTGGTGACGATCGCCAGCATTACCGACGTGAGGGGGTCGATGATATAGCCCATGTTCAGCGAGAAGTCGCCAGCAGAAGCCCACTGAAGGGTGCGGGTGTAGGGTGCGTGGCCCTGTAGTTGACTCCACAGCAATGCGAAAGAGAGTACCATTGACCCTCCGAGCGCGGATACGATTAATATCGCATTCGCTTGTCGGAGTTTGTTGGTGGCCTGGTTAAAGGTGATTAAGCCTAAACCTACTAGCATTGCGCCTGCCAGCGGCAGGACTGGAATCAGCCAAGCGTATTGATAAAGCAGTTCCATGACTGATAGGTAGTTTAAAGTTTCTACTAGATATTGCCAAAACTGTAAACAATTGTGACACACGCCGGCGCGACTGGGCAGAAATACTCGCTGCAATTCTTAAGTATTGCCGATCGACAATACTTAAGAATTGCTGCTTAGGTTGGCGATCTAGTTCGCTTTAAATCTATGCCAAAAGATAGATATACAAATCTCGCATCCTTGTGATTCCAAGACTGCGAGATTTATTTTAGTTTTGACTAAGGTCAAAAAAAAGCAAAGAAACCGAGTTTCTTGACAAAAACCTAGGCTTTGAGCGTCATTCTCTGACAAGAAACCCGGTTTCTCACAGCCAGTGCGTCCAGGAATGTGAGTGTCGGAGGGTCGATCGACAAAGGGGAAATTTCTTCAGGCTTCTACGTAAAAGCCGAATACCTGCGACACAAGAGCCGAATGCCTTTGAGCCGTTACCTGTTGGCTGCTGGCTGGGGTTGCAACAGTTGAGAGTTGGAAGATTTTTGAGCAGCGAGCATCCAGGAATCCAGAGTCCGCCGCAGTTCCTCGCGTCCTTGATACTGTTCAAATCTAAATAGAACTCGATCGCCCTCAAACAAAATCAGCGTCGGCAGACTTGTCAGCCGATAAGTGTTGGCCAACTTCAAACTTTGATCGGCATTCACCCCTAGGAGCTTGACTTTTCCTGCCCACTGTGCCTCAAAAGTCGCAAGCGTGGGGTCGATCGCGCGGCACAAACCGCACCAAGGCGCCCAAAAGTGAACTAAAACGGGGGTAGAGGCTTGAAACACCTCTTGTGCAAAAGTGCGTTCGCTAACCGACAACACCATGAGCCCTCAAAATTTAATAATTTTTTTTCTATCCTAGGGATCATGCTACCAGTATATGTTGCCCGTGACACGTATCAAAAAAGGATGAATTTTCCACAGCAGGCCCGTAAAAATGGCTACACCTACGTAGGAAGGGCGCAGAAATTCAAGCAAATCAAGGGTTTGACGCTTTTGCAGGATTGCCAAAAATGGAATAATTGAGGTTTGAGATTTGATGGTTTCAAAGGATTCGCCAAAACGAGCCCGCAGCCGGCTGTCGCCGTGCCACACTCCGAACAGGTGGTGAAGTACCAAACCGATGGAAGTGACGAGGGTAAAGCTAGTGCCGATCCACAGGGTGTGGGCCACGCACCAAATCACCTGTCCCACCATTTGCGGGTGACGGGTGATGCGGATGATGCCGGCTTGGTAGAGGTGAACTTCCGGCTTTTGGATGGCGGCAATTTCTAGGAGGTTGAAGGTTGCTGGGTACAGAAACAGAAAGGAAATTGCCGAAAGTATCCAAACCACTGGTTTAACTCCGGGTACTCCCTGTACTTGCCAAAGCTGCACGCCGTCGTAGCGGTGGTTGAAAAAGTAGACAACCAAAATCACCGCCAGCGGCAAACTGACAAGGGCAAACAAAACGCGGTAAAGTCTCGGCCCGATCAGCTTTTCACCTTTCGGGCGCAGGGCTGCTAAACCGCTGTGGGCGATCGCAAAACCGAATAAAAGTCCGAGAATAACTAAGTGGGAGTCAAGCGCTAAGTCGATCGTCATTGCAAATATTAAGAAAAGTTATTGATTCGCGGCCAAATTGTGTCACAAAGTATCTATAGGAGCATTCAGCGGTTATCAGTCAGTTAACTGTTGTCAGTTGACTGTTGACTGTTGACTGTTCGCTGTTGACTGTTCGCTGTTCGCTGTTGGCTGTTCGCTGTTGACTGTTCGCTGTTTGCTGTTCGCTGTTTGCCGATGGCAGTCAACCGTCAACCGTCAACCGTCAACCGTCAACCGTCAACAGTTAACTGACAACTGACAATTGACAATTAGATATATGTCTGACCTTCCTTTCACTTTAGACCAGTTACGCATTCTCAAGGCGATCGCCTCTGAAGGAAGCTTCAAACGCGCCGCCGACAGCCTCTACGTATCCCAGCCAGCAGTTAGCTTGCAGGTGCAAAACTTAGAGAGACAGTTGGACGTGCCGCTGTTTGACCGGGGGGGGCGGCGGGCTCAACTGACCGAAGCCGGACACCTGCTGCTGAGTTACGGCGAGAAAATTTTATCGCTTTGTCAAGAAACTTGTCGAGCTCTCGAAGACTTGCAAAATCTCCAAGGCGGTACTTTGATCGTCGGCGCTTCTCAAACAACGGGGACGTATTTGCTGCCCCGGATGATCGGGATGTTTCGCCAAAAGTACCCGGATGTAGCGGTACAGCTTCACGTGCATTCGACCCGCCGCACGGCGTGGAGTGTGGCCAACGGGCAAATTGACTTGGCAATTGTTGGCGGAGAAATCCCTACCGAACTTGTAGAAGCTTTAGAAATTGTTCCTTACGCTGAGGACGAACTGGCTCTGATTCTCCCTCCGTCTCACCCGATGGTACAACAAGAAACTATCCAAAAAGAAGACCTTTACAAATTGCAGTTTATATCCCTGGATTCGCAGTCTACTATCCGCAAAGTCATCGATCAGGTGCTGACTCGCTGCGGCATTGACACGCGCCGCCTGAAAATCGAGATGGAACTAAATTCGATCGAAGCCATTAAAAATGCCGTTCAGTCGGGGCTGGGCGCTGCTTTTGTCTCGGTTTCGGCGATCGAAAAAGAGTTGCTCATGGGCGTCTTGCACAAATCTCAAATGGACGAAGTTTTAGTAACTCGGATTTTGTCGCTGATTTACAACCCCAACCGCTACCGTTCTAAAGCTGCTGAGGCTTTCAGCAATGAAATTTTGCCAACATTTGCTACTTATTCCACTACCCAGGAGAAGAAAGAACCTCCGGCGATCGATGTGGGACTCATAGAAATAGCAACTCCCAACTCAGGGGTAAGTTAATTTCTTAGGTCGCTGGCAGGCGCGCCGTTCGCGGTTAGTTGAGAGATTAAAATCTGGTTTGATAACCCCTGGAAAAATTGGCTTTCTTACCAATTCCCAATTCCCTATTACCCATTCCCTATTACCAATTACCAATTCCCAATTAGCAAACCAAAATGGAAGTTTACTGCACCCGCCCGGGCTGCCCGCGCCCTCAAAACAATTTTTCCGATCTCGATGACAGTTCGATGCTGAAAACGGTGCAGCAAAAGTTTTGCACGACTTGCGGAATGCCCCTGATTTTGAGCGGCCGCTATTTGCCCGTGAGGTTGTTGGGTCAAGGGGGTTTTGGGGCGGCATTTTTGGCCAGAGACCGCTATACTCCGGCGATGCGGCAGTGCGTTGCTAAACTTTTGCAGCCGTCGGTAAATCTGACTCCGGCACAGCTAAAAATTGCTCAAACTCTGTTTGAACGGGAAGCGGCGGTGCTGGAAGAACTGGGAAACGAACATTCGCAAATTCCGAGTTTGCTGGCGTTTTTTGAGCTGACTGTTCCGAGTTTGCAGCCGGGGAAAAACGATCAGTTTTTCTATCTGGTTCAAGAATTTATTGACGGTGAAAATTTGGAGGAGGAACTTGCTGTTAAAGGCAAGTTTTCGGAAGCGGAAACGATGGAGGTGCTGCGGGAAATTTTGAAGGTTCTCGATTTTGTGCACTCTCGCGGTTCGATTCACCGGGATATTAAACCTGCTAATATTATGCGGGCTAAAAATGGTCGGCTTTATTTATTAGATTTTGGGGCTGTTAAACAGGTGACGCAAACTGCGGGCACTTCTAAAGCTTCGACTGGTATTTATTCTTTGGGTTACGCTCCGCCAGAACAGATGAATGGACAAGAGGTTTATCCAGCAACGGATTTTTATGCTTTGGCTGTGACTTGCATTACTTTGCTCAGCGGTTTGCAGCCGACGGAGTTGTTTGATAGTTATCAAAATGAGTGGAATTGGCGATCGCGCGTGCAGGTAAGCTCGCGTTTGGCTCAAGTTCTCGATCGAATGTTGTTGCCGGCTCCCAGTCAGCGCTTTCAATCTGCGGCGGAGGTGGAAGCGGCTCTGAAATACAATTCTCAACAGCCTACCATCGTCGTGCAGCCCCCGGCAGTACGGACTCCGACTCCCCTACAGAGTCAGCCGCCGCCCCCGACTCAGCAGGCTCCTGTGCCTGTTCCCGCGACTCCTCCGGGAAATCTGCAACCTGGGCAGAGACGGGCTTTTTCGATTTGGGATATTTTGGGAGGGGCTGCGTTTACGGGTTTTGAGGGGGGGTTGCTGGCGATCGCCCTGACGAGTTTGCTGCCATCTCCAGGCCTTAGCATCGGATTGTTGGGGATGATGGTGGGGGGTCTGATTTACGGCCAGTACCGCAGGGCGATCGAGCAAACTGAGATGCTGATTATTAGCGCAGGTACTCTGGCTGTGCTGTGGTTTTTCCCGGCTTTGCGCGCGGCAGTTACGATTTATCCGAATTCTCCTTTCACAGGCGTGTTGTTTGTGGGATGGTTGGCGGCTTTGGGGGCGATCGCTACAACAGCTATTTTTCGCTTGATTTATAATTTACTTTCTAATATTTTTTAAGCCTTATTTGAGGTTCGAGAGGCCGGGTTTGATCCTTCGGACTTTAGTCCTTCTTTCCGAGGACTAAAGTCCGAACGATCAAACTATTTCATTACAGGTTTGTAATTCAGTCTTGCTGGGTAGAAAACTGGCGGGCGCCGATCGCAGAAAAGGCGATCGCAGCCACTAACAAAACAGGTATGCTGTACCAAGGAAATTTTGCCATATCGTAAGCAGCGGCTCTCAATCCAATGCTGGCATAAGTCAGCGGCAAGAGATAAACTATTCCTTTCAGGGCTACCGGCAGCGACGCTGGGTCGAAAAATGTCGCTCCTAAAAATGACATCGGAGTTATCAGAAAATTGTTGTACAAGCCGACTGATTCGAGAGATTTTACGGTTAATCCCACTATCACTCCCATCCCGGAAAATACAGCGCAGTTGAGAACGAGCGTTAACAAAAATAGCGGATTCAGAAATACCAGTTTTTGAGTAAACAAAACTGCTACTAAAATCACGGAAACTGAAGTTAGCATTCCCCGCAGTATTCCTGCTAGCATTTTGCCCGCGTGCAAAGCTAACGGGTGTACTGGCAGCAGCAGCAATTCCTCAAATGTTTTACTATAAAGGCGTTCGCCGCAAATTGAAAATACTGTGCCGGTAAAACTTACTGTCATCGATGAAAGTGCAACCATTCCCGGCAGCATGAATTCTAGATAATTGCCGCCGATTGCAGGTTTAGGCATGGAACTGCCCAACCCGAAACCAAAAGCTAGAATGTAAATTAATGGGGATGTTAAACCAGCAGCGGCAATGGGCAGGATTCGGACTCGCAAATCTAGCCATTCTCCCCAAAACACGGTGATTGTGTCTGTTAGTATAGTTTGAATTGAGGTTTTTTTCATGGTTGGGCGAGGTAATTTGCATAATTGATATCAAGTCCTGTCAATTAACGGGACTAAATATTATATCATGTCCGATCGAATGACCGTACTAAGATTGGTTTGATCCTTCGGACTTTAGTCCGCATTTCTGAGGACTAAAGTCCGAACGATCGACACCTTTTGTATTGCGGGTAATTGACCGGACATGATATTACATCTTGCTCATTATCAAGTTAAATTGCCAAATAATCAAGGCTGCTGCACTGTTCTAATTTCGTTTCAGCTAAAGGCAATTTGCCGGATTTTACTTTTTCCTGTTCTCGGTTCAACCAAATTGCTTTTAAGCCTGCGGCTTTGGCACCGCAATAATCTGCTTTGAAGCTGTCGCCGATATGCAACACGTTCTCGGCTGTGCAGTTGTGCTTTTGCAAAGCTGCGGTGAAAATTTCCGGCTGAGGTTTGGCTGCACCTACTTCGGTGGAAATGGTCACTGATGTGAAATATTCTGCTAAGTTGAGTGCTTTTAATACTGGATAAAGTCGCGAATCGAAATTTGAGACTACTGCTAATTCAATTCCTTGTTGCTGCCACTTATTTAAGGCTGGGAATACGTCAGGATAGACGAACCAAGGTTCGGCGGTGGCAAAATGAGCGTAGAGTTCGGCAAAGAATTTTGGAAAGTCTGAAAATTGGTGGAAAATGCCTGCTATTTGGAATGCTTTTGCGGCAACTGTTTGCCACCACTCAAATTCTAGCTGGGGAATTTTTGCTGCTTCTATCCCTGGAAATGTCATCGGACTTGCTGAGGCGAAGCTTTGGTAAAATGCTGCATTTAATTCTTGACTCTTAACTGTTACTCCGAAATTTTTGGCTAGTTGTGCGTAGACTTCGCCGACGCTGCCGCGCACGTCAAAGAGTGTTCCGGCGGCATCTAAAAAAATAATTTTTGTCATTTGAGAAGGAAGAAGGAAGAAGGAAGAAGGAAGAAGGAAGAAGGAAAATACAATCAATTGTTAAAGGTAAAGTGCGCTCGATGTTAGATAATCTACTTCTTTAATAAGTAGGGTTTCTGATGTTGTCAGTTGTGAGTTGTTTGGGGATTCACCACACCAGAATGATTGGCAATGTTGCCCGCAGGTTCAAATCGACCGCCTAAATATTTGGCGAGGAATTCTTCGGCGATCGCGTAAAAGTGCAGGCGATTTTCCGGGCGCGCAAATCCGTGTCCTTCGTCTGTATAAAGTACGTATTCTACAGGTTTGCCAGCTTGCTTCATAGCATTGACAATTTGCTCGCTTTCTGCTACTTTTACTCGCGGGTCGTTGGCACCTTGACCGATTAGCAAAGGTTTCTGAATGCGATCGACAAAAAATAAGGGCGAGATCGATTTCAAAAACTCTGGTTCTGTTTCCAAATTGCCGACGCGGTGATACAGACTTGCTTTTCTCGGTTCCCAGTAAGGGGGAATAGTTTGCAGCAGCGTAATCAAATTGCTTGGTCCGACAATATCGACGGCGCAGGCAAAAACATCGGGACTAAAAGTCACTCCTACTAATGCGGCATAACCGCCGTAGGAACCGCCCATAATCGCAATTTTATCCTGTTGGGCAATTCCTGTTTCTACCAGCCAATTCACGCCATCCAGCAAGTCGTCGTGCATTTTACCTGCCCATTCGCGATTGCCGGCATTGAGAAAGGCTTTGCCGTAGCCGGTGGAACCGCGAAAATTGATTTGCAAAACGGCGTAACCTCTGTTTGACAGCCATTGGGCTTGTGGGTTGTAACCCCAGGTATTGCGTCCCCAGGGACCGCCGTGAACTAGCAAGACTGTAGGTACGGGTGTTGAGGCACCAACCGGTTTTGTCAGGTAGCCGTGAATGGTTAAACCATCTCTTGCGGTGTAAGCTATCGGTGCCATTGACGACAGCGGCAAGCCTTCGAGTTTTGGTTGGTTGCTGAAGACGAAGGTGAAGGTTTTGGAGGCGCGATCGAACGAATAATAATAAACTGGGCCGTCGTCTGTCATGTAAGCGACTAGCCAAGTGGTATCGGCGAGGTTGCGGCTGGTGATGGAGAATTCGCCGGGACGGAATTTGCCGAGATCCTCAAAATCCTCTGCTATACTTTGGTCTAAAATCTGCCACTCTTGCTTGTCCTTGTAGAAGGAAACCGCCTGAATCTCTCGGTTGGTGGGGTGTACGACAATACCGCCAAGATCGTATTCTGGGTCAGAGGCGATCTCCGTTTCTTGTTTGGTTTCCAAGTCGAATGCGATCGAACGTTTGGCGTTAGCATCGTGATTGCCGATGATGTAAAGAATTTTGCCGTTTTCTGAGAACATGAGGGCATCGCCTTCGTCATCGGGCCCCCAGCTTCGCAGGCTTTCCCAAGACTTGTCGGGAGTTTCCCGAAACACCAATTCTGAGCCGCCATCGGCAGTTGTGGCTGTGGCCGCCCGCACTTGGAATTGGGCGTCAGCAATCCAACGGACGATGTTACCTGGGTTGTCGGTGTCAAATTCAACTGCACCATTTTTGAGGTTGATGCGGTAAACGTCGTGTTTGCTGCGATCGCGGATGTTCATTCCCACTAAGATTTCATTGGGGAAGTTGCGGTCAATGGCGATCGGCTGAGCTTGAATGCCTTGAAATGGTGTCAAGTCGCGAACCAGATTTGACTGGATATTGACTGAGTAGAAATGCCAGTTTTCGTCACCGTCGGCATCTTGGAGATAAATGAGTTCTTCGCCGCTGTAAGTCCAGAAAAAGATGCGGATGCCGCGTTTTTTATCGGCTGTTAATTGGCGATCGTCTTCTTGGCCGACTGTACGCAGTTGCACTTGCAAGACGTTGTTTTCGTCGGGTGCAATGTAGGCGAGATATTTGCCGTCGGGTGAAAGTTTGGGGCTAGTTTTTTCGGGGTTGCCGAATAAAATTTCCCGCTTTATCAACGGTGGAAATTCGGTTTTTTGCTGTTGAATTGTGGAGGTTTGCATTTTGTATTTTTCCTAAGATTTTACACTCTACATTCGCGCAAGCATTTTTTGATGAAGTTGTATAGAATCCGATCCCCCCTAGCCCCCCTTAAAAAGGGGGGGACAAGAGTATTTAAAGTCCCCCTTTTTAAGGGGGATTTAGGGGGATCGAGATATATGCAATGACCCATAAATTGGTATAACAGTCAACAATTAGCTTTTTAACAAATCCTGAATTGGTTTGCTAATCCAGTTGAAACCCACTTTTAGTTGGTGGTCAAATGTTGGCATTCGATAGAGATAGGCTAGGCGGCGTGCAATGTGTGCTAGTTGTCCGTCGAGTTTTATTCCCAAACCTGTGAGGGTAGCTTCGTCTATTCCTAATGTCATCATTTCTCCTAGCGGCTGATACCGGAAAGGTAGTAATGGACGGCCTGTGAGGGATGCCCATATGTTCCAGGCGGTGTAGTCAGCTTGCTGGAAGGCTGTTTGGGCTGTTCCGGGGACTTTTTGACCTGTTGCGTCGTGACATTCGGCTAAGTCTCCTAAGGCAAATATGTCTGGATGGTCGATAATTTGCATCTGGGAATTAACTATTAATTGACCGCGGCGGTTTTGTTTGAGGGGGAGCGATCGCACTGCTTGACTAACTTGGGTTCCTACTGTCCACAATACTATGTCTACGGGGAGAACGTCTAGTTGTCCTTTGTAGAGTAAGGATATGGTGTCGGATTCGATCGCCTCTACTGATGTTTCTAAGTCGATCCAGACTTTGCGTTTTTCTAATGCTTTGTTGGCGGCTTCGCGGTTGAACTCGGGTGATGTCCGCAAAATCGTGTCGCCTTGCTCGACTAATCGGACGCGACCTTTGTCTCCGAGCCGATCGGCTAATTTACAAGCTAATTCTACTCCCGAATAACCGGCGCCGACGATCGCAATCCGAATTTTATCGGTGTTGCTGGCTTCGAGAAACCGCAGTCTTTCTTCTAAGCGGTAGCCGTCGTCGAGGGTGCGGAACGAGTAAGCGTATTCAACGGCTCCTTTGACCATATCTAGGGGAGTTTCGCCGCCTAAAGCTAAAACGAGGCGATCGCACGGAATTTCTGGCCCGTCGTGTAACTGCACTCGTTTTTCCTCCACGTCGATGCCGGAGACAGTGCCTTGACAAAAGCGCACGCCTGTGTTTTTCAAGAGTTCGGCAAAGGGCGGGGCGATTTCCCAGGTTTGGAGTTCGCCAGTCAGGAGTTCGTACAGCAGGGGAACGAACAAAAATCGATCGCGCCGATCGACTAGGACTATTTCGGGTTTTTCGGTTTTGGAGAAGGGTAACTGACTCAAGCGCAGGGCTGTGTGGAGTCCGCCGAAGCCTCCGCCGAGAATGCAAATCCGGGGTTGTTGTTGAGCCATGGTGTTTTGTTTGAGGGCGATCGGTAGCAAGGTTAGAGTCGATAGGGGCATTTCTACCCCTACCTCTCCTTCAGAACGGAACGTGAAACTTTCGCCTCATTCCGCTCCTTGATAACTCCATCCTTTTTAAGGATACAACTCAAAACGGATTGATATAATAGTTTCTGTCTAGGGAACCATCATTTTCCGTTTTTGTGTCGTGACAATGTTTATGCAAGAGTTGGAGGTTTTTATACTCATCCTTACCGCCTAGAGAGCGGGGTTGGATATGGTCAACTTCTACAATGTCTGTAAATGTAAAGTACAGACCACAGCGAGTACATTTACCTTTTTGTGTCTTAAGCAGTGTTGCCACTCTTGTTGGTGTTTCAGGGTATTCTCCACGTCTTTTGCTCCAATAAATCCAGTCACCGTCATAGGGTGTTGATTTACCTTTTACCTTGACGTGCCTTATAATAGGCGTTGCTTGGTGTTGAGTTAACTCTGAACCTTCTTTTGTGCTGAAACACCAATTTCTGTCTCCTACTGTTCGCCAGTATTTGTTTTTATTGATGCTACCTTTTCCCCGTCTTCTAGCCCATGCTCTTAACTTGTCGTAGGTAAGATGATCGACCTTCTTAAAGGTTTCCTTACTTACTACTGTTGAGTAATAGTTTGACCATCCCCTAATTATTGGATTCAGCCGACTAATTAGAGCAGCTTGGGGGGCGGTGTTATGGGTGTCTATTACTTCTGCAATTTTCGCAAGATGAGCTTTAATTTTGGGCTTGGACGGAGTGATTAATGTTTTAAAACCAAGTGGTGTTCCGTGTGTATTTTTGGCACTTCGGTAGTTGCCTACCTTATGTTGTTGTATGTGGAATCCCAAGAAATCAAACCCAACATTTCCATTGTATTTATTGAGAGTGTGGGTTAATTTTGTTTTACTTGGCTTTAATTCTAGATCAAAATCACTTAACCATTCTGCAATTATCTTCTGACAGGCTATTATTACTTCAATGTCTTTGTGAATAATCACAAAATCATCGGCGTATCGGATTAAACTGATTTCTCTTCGTTGGTAAATGGAATTTCCTGCGAATTGTTTAACCCGTTCTTCCATTCCGTGAAGGGCTATGTTAGCCAGTAATGGGGAAATAACCCCTCCTTGTGGCGTACCTTCAATGGTTGGGAAGATTTCACCTTGGTCTAATATCCCACTTTTAAGCCACGACTTAATTTGTCTTTGGAGTCGCGGATAGGTATTGATTTTGTCAAGTAATGCTTTGTGATTAATGCGGTCAAAAGTGGGTAGCTAGCCAGCGAGGTTTCCAGAAGGTTCCTTTTCCGACTAGCCCCCTCCGAACCGTGCTTG
>NZ_JAUBVK010000075.1:0-1815 GCF_036705795.1 Microcoleus sp. ARI1-B5 | reverse complement strand
TCCAGACTCGACGAATTTTTGGTTGAAGTCCTAATCTCTGTTCATCTTGACACCACACTTCTATGTCTGCTTGTGGGTACTTAGGGCTTGCTGAAAAAACCTGAAACTATTACAGGTAAAGACTTTGGCTGGTTTCAATGCTCATCGTGTGCGGACTGGTGAGCTAAAATCAGTCAAAAGCCCTGCATAGCATCACTTCTGTAATGTACCGAACAGTTGACCCAACCCCAAGCCAGCCGTCCAACTTTGAGTTCCCCTTCGAGGGGAAATTGTCAGAGGATAATCGTTGGGTAATCATGGAAAAACTAATTCCCTGGTCAGAATTTGAAGTAGAATATGCCAAAAATTTCACCTGTTCAACGGGAGCGCCCGCCAAATCGTTTCGTATGGCCTTGGGGGCATTAATAATCAAAGAAAGATTAGGAACTAGCGACGCCGAAACAGTAGAACAAATAAGAGAAAACCCATACCTACAATACTTCCTAGGTATGAGTGGTTATAGTAATGAAGCACCATTCGACTCATCCATGTTCGTTTATTTTCGGCAAAGAATAGGTGTCAACCTAGTCAATAAAATCAATGAAAAAATGGTCAAAAACCAGACTGAAGTGCAAGGAGAGGAAGTAGAAAAAAAGTCATCAGACCTAAGTGAGCCTAAGAATCAAGGAAAATTAATATTAGACGCAACCTGCGCGCCAGCCGACATTAAATATCCGACGGACTTAGGACTATTAAATCAAGCAAGAGAACATACAGAAAAAATCATAGATGCTCTACATAATAAAAATCAGTCACCCGTAAAAAAAAACCAAGAACTTATCGAAACAAAGCCAGAAAAGAATACTTAACTCTAGCCAAAAACCGGAAACCATTACGAAAAAAACGAAGAAAAACGATTAAAAAACAACTCCAATATATCAAAAGAAATTTAGCTAATATCGAGGGAATGGGTCAGCTACAGTTGCTAAGTAAATCTGACTATAAAAAGCTGCTAGTAGTCACAGAAGTCTACCGTCAACAGTTATCGATGTATGAAAAGAAAGAACAGAGGATTGAGGACAGAATAGTAAGTTTAACGCAACCACATATCCGCCCCATCGTCAGAGGAAAAGCCGGGAAATCCGTTGAAATTGGGGCAAAATTGTCAGCGAGTTGTCGTAACGGCTACGTATTTTTAGACCGAATTAGTTGGGATAATTTCAATGAATCTTTAGACTTACAAGCACAAGTAGAAGAATTCAAACGATTCACTGGATTCTCTCCAGAATCAATTCATGTAGATCGCATATATCGAACGCAGTTAAATCGAGCGTGGTGCAAAGAAAGAGGAATTAGAATGAGTGGCGTTCCTCTAGGAAGACCCCCTAAAAATATCAGCAAATCAAAGAAGAAACAAGCTCAGTCTGACGAAAGAATTCGTAACTCAATAGAGGGAAAATTTGGAGAAGCTAAAAGAAGATTCAGCCTCGGTAGAGTTATGGCTAAACTTTCTAATACTTCTGAAACAAGCATCGCCATAACTTTTTTAGTGATGAATCTTTCTGGCCTGCTACGGCAGGCTTTTTGGCTTTTTTTCTTTCTATTTCACAACAAAAACCTTTATTCAGGTTTTCTGCCTTTAAAAATTAGCAAGGATTATGTTTCATCCAACAAAGATGAGGAAAATTTATATTGTTCAGATAATAGCAAATTCACTCATCTTTCTAAGGGCTGTTTTGTGACTTTTTCAGCAAGCCCTACTTACTTTGAAGCTTTGCTAACTCTTGATAGAGTTTTTTTTCCACTGAGGAAGTTGTTGTGAAAAGTCACTATCAC
>NZ_JAUBVK010000028.1:84029-95310 GCF_036705795.1 Microcoleus sp. ARI1-B5 | reverse complement strand
ATCTCGCAAGCACGGTTCGGAGGGGGCTAGTCGGAAAAGGAACCTTCTGGAAACCTCGCTGGCTAGCTACCCACTTTCGACCGTATAGACCACAAAGCCTTAATCTCAAAGATAAGTACATACCCCACCTTAAACCGTCAAATTAAAGCATGGCTCAAGGCAGGGTATGGTGTCCAGGGTTCTTTATTCCCTACTAATGATGGCACACCACAAGGCGGGGTCATTTCTCCGCTACTTGCGAACATTGCCTTACATGGGATGGAAGAAAGAGTAAAGCAGTACGCGGAAACCTTAGAAATACATTCTCCCGGAGGATTGAAATTAAATAAATCCCAGAGAAGAGACACACTAAGCCTAATCCGTTATGCTGATGACTTTGTAATAATCCATGAGGATTTGAACGTAGTCAAGAAATGTCAGGAGATAATCGCAAACTGGTTAAGTGACATGGGACTGGAATTAAAACCGAGTAAAACAAAATTAACTCACACCCTTAACGAAATAAATGGAAGTGTTGGGTTTGAGTTCTTAGGATTCCACATACAACAGTACAAAGTAGGAAACTACCGTAGCTCCAATTCATCAAAAGGAATCCCATTAGGTTTTAAGACAATAATCACACCCTCCAAACAAAAGGTAAAAACTCATCTAGTCAAGATTTCTGAAGTAATAGATACCCATAAAACCGCCCCTCAAGCTGCCTTAATTAGCAAGCTCAATCCAATCATAAGAGGGTGGTCAAACTATTACTCTACCGTCGTTAGTAAGGATACCTATACAAAGGTTGACAGACTAACCTATGATAAGTTGAGAGCCTGGGCAACAAGGAGGGGAAAAGGGGGCATCAACAAGGACAAATACTGGCGAACAGTAGGCGACCGTAACTGGTGTTTCGGTACCGAAAATGGATGGGAATTAAAACAACATTCAGATAGGCCAATCGTAAGGCATATCAAAGTAAAGGGTGTTGCTAGTCCATTTGATGGAAACTGGACTTATTGGAGCAAGCGTAGAGGTGAATACCCTGAGACTCCCACAAGAGTTTCCAAATTAATCAAGCGTCAAAAGGGTATTTGTCCTCACTGCGGTTTGTATTTTACCAGTACAGACATTGTAGAAGTTGACCATATTAAACCGACCTCGTTAGGTGGAAAAGACACCTATGACAACCTACAACTTTTGCATAAACACTGCCACGACACAAAGACAGCAACAGACGGGTCAATGCGCTCTAAAGAAAGTGTTAAAACCTGATAGTTGGTCTTGAATCGTACCTATAGCAAAGGTGGAATCATCAAGGAGCGGAATGATGCGAAAGTATCACGTTCCGTTCTGAAGGAGAGGTAGGAGTGGTAACGCTCCTATCGACTCTAACCCAGTTGACCGTCAGGTTAGTTCACGAAATGGTGTTACATTTGTGCGATCGTCCCCAAAGCCTCTACCAACTGCTGAAGGTGTGCGAGCTCGTGAGTGGCCATCAGCGAAATCCGAATTCGACTCACGCTGACAGTCGGAGGCCGAATCGCCACAGCAAAAATACCCATCTCCTTGAGTTTGTGGCTAACTGTTAAAGCTGTGGCTGCATCTTTTAAGGGAAGACTGAAAATTGGGGAGAGGGAATTGCTAATTGGTAATTGGCGATTGGTAATCGCGCCATATTTGAAAGTTGCGATATTTTGCTGCAACCGAACTCGGCGTTCTGGTTCTTGCTGTACAATTCTCACAGCTTCCAAAGCAGCCGCCGCGTCAGCAGGTGTCAATGCTGTAGTATAAATCCAAGTCGCGGCTCGATTGCGCAGAAAGTCAATTAAAGCAGCAGAGCCCGCAACGTAGCCGCCCAAACTTCCCAAAGCTTTGCTGAGTGTCCCCACTTGAATCAGCGGTGTTCCCGTACACCCGAAATGTTCTGCGCAACCGGCACCGCTAGCACCGAAAACTCCTGTAGCGTGAGCTTCATCTATTAATAGCATGCAGTTAAATTGTTCGCCCAAAGCTAACAACTGCGGCAGCGGGCACAAGTCCCCATCCATGCTGAAGACGCTATCGGTAATAATTAAACACTTGCGGTATTTGGCGCGATTTTGCTCTAGCTTGGCCTTTAAATCCTCCAGATTGCAGTGACTGTACTCTAGCGCTGTTGCACCGCTGAGTGCGGCTCCGTTTTTGAGGCTCGAATGGTTGTACTTGTCAGATAATATCAAATCGCGCTTGCCGACAACGGATGCGATCGCCCCTAAATTTGCTAAATATCCCGAACTGAATACTAAAGCGTCTTCAGTTTGTTTTAAATTAGCAATAGCCTGTTCTAGCTGTCGGTGCAAATCGCGGTGTCCGCTTACCAACCTCGAACCCGTCGCACCCGTACCAAATTCTTTAGTTGCAGCAACAGCCGCTTGAATTAACCTGTCATCGCCCGCAAGTCCCAGATAATCGTTGCTGGCAAAGTTAATCAGCCACCGCCCTGCTAATTTTACCGCAGGTCCGGGGCAGCTTTCGATCGATTGCGGCGATCGATACCAATGGGCGCGGCGAATAGTGTCGAGAGACTTCTCTATCCAAGCGTAAGGGTCTGCGTTCATATTGTTCAGCGATCGGGTAATAAGTTATATTGTCTTATAATCATTCCCTGCCTATCACACAAGCATATGCCACTCACTAAAAAATACAGATTAGTCACCCGCAGCGATTTTGACGGTCTTGTCTGTGCCGTTTTGCTCAAAGAACTCGATCTGATCGACGAGATTAAATTCGTGCATCCTAAAGATATGCAGGATGGAAAAATCGAAATAACAAATAACGATATTAGCACCAATTTACCCTATGTTGAGGGAGTTCATCTAGCGTTCGATCACCATTTCAGCGAAACTCTCAGACACGAGAAAATCAAAATCAACCACATCATCGATCCCTATGCAGCTTCTGCAGCTAGGGTGTTGTACAAATATTATGGAGGCAAAGCAAAGTTTCCTACTATTTCCGACGCAATGATGGCGGCAGTTGACAAAGCAGATTCCGCTCAATTTGCCAAAGAAGAGGTTTTGCATCCGGAAGAATGGGTGCTGTTAAACTTCATAATGGACGCCCGAACCGGGTTGGGCAGGTTTAAAGAATTTACGGTTTCCAATTATCAGTTAATGATGCAGTTAATCGATTACTGCAAAAATCATACCATCGATGAAATATTGCATCTTCCTGATGTGAAAGAAAGAGTAGACCTTTACTTCGAGCACTCAGAAAAATTTCAAGAGCAAATACAGCGCTGCGCCCAAGTTTATGATAATTTAGTCGTTTTGGATTTGCGCAACGAAGATGTGATTTATGCGGGGAATCGTTTTGTGATTTACGCTTTGTTCCCCGAGTGCAATATCTCGATTCACGCACTGTGGGGACTGAAGCAACAAAACACTGTTTTCGCCGTTGGTAAGTCAATCTTCAACAAAACTTCTCAAACTAATATTGGGCAGTTAATGTTAAAATATGGCGGCGGCGGGCACCAGAATGCCGGAACTTGTCAGATTGACAATGATAAAGCTAGTAAGGTTTTGAAAGAGTTAATTGCCCAGATTGAGCAAAACGGTTAAATTGGCTTGATATTTTTTGCAGTCAGGACTTTAGTCTTTGATTATTTGAATTTTCAGGACTGAAGTCCGAACGATCGAACGGGAATTTTTAGGACTGAAGTCCGAACGATCGAACGGGGTTTATTCCTCAAGGTTTTGAGGTTGTGGATTTTGGGGGTTGAGATTTTCTGAACTGCGACTTTTGACTGGCGGCAAATGGTCTACCAAACCCATATCAAAAGCCACATCCGGCAAATCGGCAGCGTTGTATTTTCCTGGCTCAAACAATCGCCCGGGAGTAAAACAAGGCTGTTTCAATTGTACCACTTCCCCGGGTGAAAACATTCCCCTAAACATTTTGCGTTCGAGTCCCATAATTTCAACTCCTAAAACAACTCTCGCATTAATCTTAGCAATTTTTGAGCCGCAGCTTCCCAATTAAATAAATCCGCCGTCTCTCGGGCTTTCTGTGCTACCTGAAAACGCATCGGGTCTTCCACAATTTTTCGCAACTGTTCGCGAACAGACTGAACATTTGGTTCGGCCCAGTGAGGAGAATTTCGGATTTTCAGATACTGAGTATCGTAACACTCTCCGACAGGAATTAAATCGGAAGCAATGGGATAGCAGTTAGAAGTATTGGCGTACTCCGTCGGGCCGCCGTACAGAGTCATGGCGACGGGTAAACCCGCAGCAAAGGCATCCAAAATTTTTATCGCAAAACCTTCGCCGCGAAACGGTGCTAAAAAAGCATCTGCTGATAAGTATAAATCCGCTAGTTCTGCTTTAGTACAAAATTTAGGTCTTACGTGAATTTTTGACTTTAATTTGCCGAATTGCTTTTCCATATTTACGAGATGTTCCACTATGACATCAGGATTTTTGCCGCCATCTTTGATAATTAACTCTACGTTGGCATCATCTTTAAATTCTTGATAAAATGCTTGAAGGGCGAGATCGGTGCCAAATCTATACAAATCAAAAGAATTGGTCATGTGCAGAATATATTTTATATCTTTTTGGGTTTTTTGCGGTCTGGGAGAAGAGAGTTGCGAGATTAAAGGATTGAAGCCTAGAGGTATAACTGAGACTTTTTTGGCCGGACAGCCAGCTTTGATTAAAACGTTTTTAGAGTATTCGCTAACTGCTAGAATGTGGGATGAATTGTTGACAGCATCGTAAATCCAGTAATCATAATCATCATCGTTTTTAGCGAATTCGTAATTGATGGCAAAAAATTCTAAGTTGAGATGTCCGTTGAGTTCTTTGAGAAAATAAGGTTTCCAGTAATGAGACCATTTGATATGAAATAAGTCTGATGGGGGGGTGTTCATCCACTTGGCTAGCAGGTGGTTTTCTTCGTCTGTGGAATTGCGGGTGACGTGAGAGGCGATTGTCGATGGTTCGACAGAAATAGGAATTCCCATTTTGTCTAAAGTTGTCGCCAGCGATAGGGTAATGTCGGCGAAGGAATTAAAGTGTTTAAAACCGACGTTAAAGTGAACCATATTGATTTTAGATTTTAGATTTTAAATTTTAGATTTTAGAGGGGTAATTGGTCCTGGGGAATTGGGAATTGGTCCTGGGGAATTGGTAATTGGTCAACAGTTATTGTAGGGTGCGTCAGGTTAGAATGTTTTGAATACAGACTCAGAATTTTCGTCCGCTAAGCACCCTAGGGTTTGTTAGTTATTGAAAGAATGTAAGTGTAGGTAAGCCCCAAACGCATATCTAGTCAGTTATTTGCGATCGCCAATGCTATGATTTTGCTAAGATGCCGATCGCACTAAAATGACTGTACAGTCGCACCCGCGCGCCACAGCTTCCGGGATGTTCCCCTGAATTACCTGCTTGAGGAGCCCTTCGCGGCTCGCTCCCAGGACGATCGCATCGCACTGATCGTTCTGAGCCAAATCAATTAAAGCATCAGAAACCGATTTAGCGCAAACCGCAGTCGCTATTACCGAACAGCTAACCCGCCGCTTGATAAAATCCGCAGCTTGTTTTAATTCTACGCGATCGGGTTCTGCAACATCCGGCTGGTGCACCTGACACAATTTAATCTCCGGTAGAGCACTCGCAGCCACGAAAGCAGGTAACAGCCGCAAAGCCGCAGCTTGCTTGTAACTGCCGCGAATTGGTACTAACCAGCGCTGCAAACCCATCAGCGTGTGCAGTCCCAATTCTGGCGCTGGAATTTCTGCATTCGGCGGGGAAAGTTCACTTTCGGGTGTCGCTGATGAACTTGATGTCACAAATTGAGAATTTTCTGCGTCATCAACTCCTGCGTCATTTAACTGCCATTCTGTAGAGGCATATTCCCGCGCGCTGCTAGCTGCTAAAAACTCATTTTTCTGGCGTGTTACTAATAGTTTTTCGCTCCACTTCACCAAAACTACCTCGCAGCCTGCTTGCCGAATTACGGTATCGACCACATCGCCAAAAATGCGTCCTGTTGTGGATAATTCGCCTTGCCAGCCCATCAAAATTAAGTCAATGTGTCGCTCCCTAATTGTCTCCAAAATCGCGTTAGGCACGTTGTGAGCTACCCGTATTTGAGTGTGTACCGGCAAGTTCCAATTGCGAATAATTCGCTCGGCTTGTTGCAGGAGGCGGCGGCTTTTTGTTGTTCGCACTGCGCTTTCTGAGGGGGAACTGTTGCGCGGTACGATGATGATTTGCAGGCATTCTAATTCGTAATTGCGATCGCGCGCGATGGCGGCCGCCAGCCGCAGCAAAGCGGGTGCTGTTTGCGGGTTTCCCAGAGGCACTAATAATCGGCCGTTTCCGACTTGGGGGGCTCGGGTTTGATAGACTACATAGGAAGGTTCTGGATGCGGGCCTTGGGTTGTTTCTCCGCTGAGGCGATCGGATTCTACTCGGATAATGTCGCTGCGGGTAATAATTCCGACTAAATGCCGTCCTTCTACGACGGGCAAGCGGCTGATATTGTAGTGATTGAGCCTGTACAATACCTCGCTTAAAGTATCTCTTGCTTTGACGGAGATCGGCTGTGCAGTCATAAATTCTTTGAGCAGCGTCTTCCCGGACAAATTGCGATCGGTGGCTTTTGCTAAATCGGTTTGACTGATAATTCCCACCAATTTACCATTTTCAACTACGGGAAAGCCGCGGTGGTGCGATCGCGAAAAAGCCTGGATCACTTCATCGAAAGTTAGCACGCTTGACAGAGTTTCAACTCGGCTCTGCATGACGTTAGCTGCGAGCAAGTCGCTGAGAGTATCCGTTGCAGGTTTTGCCTTGGTTAGTTCAATGCCGTTAAACTCCAAAAGGCGATCGTACAGCGAGCCGCTGTCTACCTTTTCTGCGACTAAATAAGCAACAACAGAACAGATCATCAAAGGTAGCACTAATTTAAAATCCGCCGTAATTTCAAACACAATGACTACCGCAGTAATCGGCGCCCTAGAAACCGCGCAAAAAAACGCTCCCATGCCTGCCAAAGCATAAGTAGCCGGCAAACCGACGCCCAGGGAATTTGCTTGCACAATCCCGACGATGTGACCGAGTGCAGAACCCATCACTAAGGAAGGAGCAAACAATCCTCCCGGAGCTCCCGAAGCAGCGGAAATAATTGTTAGAAAAAAGTGAGCTACAAAAGCAATTAAACTCGTTCTACCGCTGGCTTCCCCGGTCAGCAGAAACTCCCGCAAACCCGTATTGTTGCGGAAATTTTCTGGCAAAAAAGCTATTACAAAACCGCAGATAATGCCAGCTAGAGCTATTCGCGCGGGCAAACCTAATTTGAGCGATCGCCTGTTAAATTGCAAGCTAGCAATAATTCCTTTGCTGAACAAAGCTCCCAGCAATCCGGCTAAAACTCCTAACAGTATGTAGAAGGGGATTTCCTGAGCTTGAAAACTGGTTGGGTACTCGCGCAGGTTCAGATTTAAAGTATCGCCGCCCAAAAGTTGCGAGACAACTGCACCGATAAATGAAGCGATAATTGCCGTCCCTAAAGTCAATCCCGAAACGTCGTGCAGCAGTTCTTCAACTACAAACAAAACTCCGGCAATGGGAGCGTTAAAACCAGCAGCCAATCCCGCCGCAGCGCCGCAAGCAATCAATTGCCGGCGGTAGTCTGGGGAAGTCGGCATCAAGTGACCGATCCAGCCGGCCAAGGATGCTCCTATTTGTACAGTTGGGCCTTGCCTTCCTAATGTTAAACCGGAACCAACTGCTAAAATTGTGGTCAGAAGTTTGGCGACTGCTACTCGCAAATCTAAGGAAAGATTGACGCCGCCGAGAGCTGCTTTGACGTGGGGAATGCCGCTCCCAGCAGTTTCTGGAGCCAAACGCTCAACCAAGAAACCTGTCAGCAACCCGCCGCACAAACCGACGCTGGGAAGCAATATCCAAGCTGGAATTACTGTCGAGGTAGCAACTCGCCAACTGCCGAGTTCTCCGACTCCTAATTTTAGCAAAACGCCTGCGAGTCCGGCGACTAAACCAATCAGGCAAGCTTCAAAAATAGCGAGGCGTTTCGGTCGTAAAAACAGTTGAGATTCGATGACCCTGGAAGGTTCCCTCAGTTGTTTAGGGATAGTAATATACGGCATAAATAGGGTTGACTGCCTGCGAATTGTATGCTCGACTCGACTTTAGCAAAAAATCCCTCGCTTTGAGAAAATATAATTAATTTTTAACCGCAGATGCACGCAAATCAACCCGGATGAATTCTATATGTTTATGGAACCCATTTGATATGTTGTGAGCGATCGCAAGCAGTAGAAGAGCTCGCAGCAGTCGATTTAACATAACAAGTACCGAAGAACTACTTCCCTGATTTGTTGAGACTCACTTTGCTGAGGATTAGATCGCCCATTTGGCAAATTCAATTCCAATAACACAACAACCATCAAAAGTCAACCCTCAACCGCCCTCATCGCCAAAGATCCGACTTTTCCGACTTTTCCGATTTGAAGATCCGACTTTTCCGACTTATACAAACAGCCGCCGGCAGAAATAATAGAGATAGCGAAAGTCAACCCGCGATCGCTTGGGTTCTATATGCAGTTGGATTTTGGCGAGATGTAATAAATTTTTATTTCATAGAAATCACTTAAGTGAGCGCAACGTAAGGTGATAAAGTACACCTTATGGAGGATGCGGGTATCGATCGCGAGTCTCAGTGAATAAGTGCGATCTCGCTCTCCCCATGTCCGTTGCTTTCAGAAGTAGTTTAGAAAATTAAAGTGTGAGGTTTGTTATGACTGATACATCCAAATTGCTGAAAGAATTAGAAAAAGAGCCCCTATTTAAGGATCAGTGGTGGCTGCTCAACAAGGGGCAGGGAGTCGCGAATAATAATGTCACCCCAGGCACTCGCGGCATTGACCTCAACGTACTGCCTCTGTGGCCGTTCTATACGGGTAAGGGTATCAAGGTAGGCGTGCTCGATGATGGTGTCGATCTTAAGCACAAAGATCTGCCACCAGCCACAGGTTTTGATGCGACAGGCAATCATGGCACCCCTGTAGCTGGGATTATTGCAGGAAAAAAAGATAAAGTTGGGACTGTCGGCGTTGCTTACGAGGTAGCGAGCATCGGCAGTTTCCAGAACAACGATGATACCCCTAGCTTGCAAAGCCAAGTTAACTTCGACGTTTCCAACAATAGCTGGGGTGGTGTGACCCACTTTCAAGTTGATAATGACGGCAATTTCAAAATAGCCCCTGAACCCGGCAAAGCTATCGAAAAGGCGGTTACTAAAGGTCGTGAAGGGTTAGGCACTGTATTTGTCTGGTCAGGGGGAAATGAGCGCGAACACGTTAATCCAAATTTGCTCCCAGCACAAAAGCGGGGGAGAAATGTCAACTCAGGCAATTACGAGAACAACCGCTATGTAATAGCCGTAGCAGCGATCGACAATAATGGAGTTGTTGCCTCTTACAGCAATCCCGGTGCGCCGCTTCTCGTCTCAGCTTTCGGCGATGGAGGCAGTATTGCCACGGTCGATCGTACTGGCAATGATGGCGACAACACAGACGAAACAGCAAAAAATGGGAGCAACTTTCCCAACTCCAACTACACCAACGACTTTAACGGCACCTCATCAGCAGCGCCGATGGTTTCGGGGGTTGCAGCGTTAATCCTGCAAGCCAATCCCAAACTCGGCTACCGCGACGTTCAGGAAATCCTGGCTTACTCAGCCCGCAAAAATGACCCAAATAATAAGGAGGTTCTAAGCAAGAAGTATGGATCTGCTGATAAACCTGAGAACATTCCCAAAGACACGTGGAAATTCAACGGCGCTAAAAACTGGAACGGTGGCGGACTCCACGTCAATCACGACTACGGTTTCGGATTAGTCGATGCCACAGCAGCAGTGCGCTTGGCTGAAACTTGGCAGCCGCGATCGGGACCTGCCAACAATGAAGCGGCAACTGCGGCAACTAATAATGAGAAATTTCGACTTGTCAATTTGACCCTCCCAGGAGATCAGAAAACACCGTTAAACATTCCCAACAATGATTCCAAAGGTATTACTGGAACATTCAATGTCGGTACAGGCATCAACATAGACAAGCTCGAACTAGACTTGAATATCGAGCACGGTCAATTTCAAGACTTAGTAGTCAAGCTGACATCTCCCGATAAAACCGAGAGTGTCATTCTCGATCGTGTCCCTTACTACACCGAGGTAGAGAAAAACGGTAAAGTCAACGACTACGGTTTCAAAAAGACCAATTTTGGGGTCGACGCAGGCACAACCGTTAGCTACACCTTCAGCAGCGCCCGCCACTGGGGAGAAACCGGCCTTGGCGATTGGACGCTGAATATTTCTGACAACAGCGACACCAACGACCCCCAAAATACCGATGAAAATGACACCAGCGGCAACAATAGTGGCAAACTCAAAGGCGCAACTTTGCGGTTGTACGGCGACGATACCATCAGTGACAACACCTACATCTACACCAACGAGTTCGCCAGTTTCACCAATGAAGCCGATCCAAAAGATGCTGCACGCAAAACTCTCAGCGACCCCGAAAACAAAGGCAACGACATCATCAACGTTGCGGCAATCACTGACGACGTTACCGTCAACCTAGCGCCCGGTGGAACAAGTACCCTACCAGGCCGCAAAGTTACAGGAGAAAAACTCGCCACTCCTCAAACCCTCACCATCGCCCCCGACAGCCTCATCGAAAATGCCTTTGCTGGCGAAGGAGATGACTCAATAGTCGGCAACCAAGCAGCCAACACCCTCTACGGCGGCCGCGGCAACGACACCCTCGTTGCCGTTTACAGCAGCGCCTCCGGTAGCGGCGACACCCTCATCGGCGGAGGCGGTAAGGACAGCCTAGTTGGAGGCAGTGGCAACACCACCTTCATCCTCGATGCCAACACAGCCGCAGGCAGCAGAATTAAAAATATTGGTGGTGTCGCCAATAATTTAATCCTCTACAACAGTACCCTGCCCAGCACCCTCGCAACATTGCAGGACTCGAAGTTGCCGAAGCTTACTCTGACAAAAACCCTCGCAGCGGGACTGAACGGGATTGCCAAAGAAGGCAACGATTTGCTGATCGACCTCAACGCTGACGGCAAGGTAAAATCGCGGGATGATTTGACCGTTGAAGACTTTTTCTTGCCTGCTAGCGGCAAATTCCAAAACGTCGGCAACCTGCTTGGCAGTGACATTCTCGGCGTTGCCCCAGCCTCGTCAGGGAACAATGTAATTACTGCCCCAACTC
>NZ_JAUBVK010000028.1:0-83929 GCF_036705795.1 Microcoleus sp. ARI1-B5 | reverse complement strand
CAACCACACCAACTCCAACCACACCAACTCCAACCACACCAACTCCAACCACACCAACTCCAACCACACCAACTCCAACCACACCAACTCCAGCGATAATACTTGGTACTTCCCAACCTGATGAAATCGAAGGTAGTCCGCAAAACGACACCATCGACGGCCTGGCAAGTGACGATGAAATTTTCGGTGAAGCAGGTAATGACTCCATCCTCGGCAATACCGGAGATGATTACTTAGATGGCGGCGCAGGAAATGACAGCCTCTTTGGCGGCGCGGGCAATGACTTCCTAGACGATGAATTGGGCAATAATTTGCTTTCCGGCGGCGACGGCAACGACGAAGTTTTGGGAGGAAACGGTGCCGACACCATCACAGGAGATGTCGGCGATGACACCTTAGCTGGCGACGAAGGCAATGACTCTATTTCTGGCGGTGTCGGCAGCGATGTTGCAGATGGCGGTGACGGTAACGATACCTTAGCTGGCGGTGATGGCAATGACGAACTAAGCGGCGGCGAAGATAACGACAGTATCAACGGCGGCCTTGGTAACGACGAACTCTACGGAGATGATGGTAACGATACTCTAGAAGGCGGTGGCGGTGCCGATAGTCTCTTTGGCGGCACGGGCAATGACTTCTACGTGTTAAATAGTACCTCCGCAGGGGGCAGCATCATTGCTGATGACAGCGGTACCGATAGTCTAACTCTCAATGGTCTCACACTGGCGATCGGTCTTGCGGCAGGTACCGCAGGCGTCACGCGGGGCGGCGAATTCGATACCGACTTGCAAATTGACCTCAACAAAGACGGCGTTTTCAAACCTGCTGACGACTTGTTGATTCTTGACTTCTTCGCGGAACCCAATCTCAACAAAGGAGATGGTTTTATCGAACAAGTTGGCAACCTCTCAGGGGACGCGATTCTCAAGAGTTTTCCGCTGAAGGCGACGCCCGGCCCAGATTTTCTCAATGGCGGCAGTGGCGATGACAGCCTTGACGGATTGGCCGGCAACGATACGATTGAAGGCAATCAAGGCAATGACTCGCTGTTCGGAAATGCTGGCGATGATTTGTTGAACGGCGACGAACTGATTACGATTGCCGAGGCGGGCGGTACGGTAATTCTCGGTACGGGAATTGGCAACGACTATCTCGACGGCGGCGATGGCAATGACACTCTCGACGGCGGTGAAGGTAACGATAGTCTGTTAGGCGGTGCCGGTGATGACAGCATTGTCGGCGGTAAGGGCGATGACATTCTCAATGGAGGAGATGGCAAAGATACTCTGTACGGGAATGAAGGGAATGACAGTTTGTTTGGCGGTGTCGGCAATGACTTTTTGTTCGGCGGCGATGGCAATGACACTCTCGACGGCGGCGATGGAGATGATTCTCTAAATGGCGGTTTGGGGAATGACAGTATTGTCGGCGGTGCCGGTATCGATACGGTGTCTTATGCTACTTTGCCGAGTCCTGTTAACGTTAATCTTGCTACTGGTATTGCGATAGCCCAAGGTACTGATACTCTCAACGGTATCGAATTCATCATCGGTACAACTTTCGCCGATACCATCACCGGCAGCAGCAACAGCGAAACCCTCACCGGCAACGGTGGCGCAGACATCCTCACCGGTGGCGGCGGCAACGACACCTTTACCCTCGATCCCACAAAATCCGCCGGCAGCAAAATTCAAGCAGGTAGCGGCACTGACACCCTACTTCTCACAGGTGTTACCGCAGCTTTATCTCTAAGTCCCGGTACAGTTGGAGTCGGCCGCAGCGGTACTAGCTTGCTAGTAGACATCAATAAAGACGGTCAAGTCAACGCCGCCGATGACATCCTCATTCTCAATTTCTTCGATTCTGCAACTACCAATCTTCCCGGTAGCGGATTTGTCGAAAATGTGGCAGGTTTGTCGGGCAATTCTATTCTCTCTAAGTTTGCTCCTCCACCCACACGCACAACTACACCCACACCCACACCTACCCCAACACCTCGCGGCCCGAAAAATTTAACGCCCAGCATTCCGATTCCGAGTCCGAATACTACCGTTGATTTCACTTTCAGCACCGGTCCCCTGAACGATTTGTATTACGGCGGTTCCCAAGCTGATGCACTCAACGGTTTAGCTGGAAATGATACGCTTTTCGGCTTAGATGGCAATGACAACATCACCGGCGATGACGGTAACGACTCGCTATTGGGCAATGCTGGCAATGACTTTATCGATGCTGGTTCTGGCGATGATATTGTTTACGCAGGTAAAGGTAATGATGCCATTGTAGGTGGAAGCGGCAATGATTCGCTCTACGGCAATAAAGGCTTTGATGTTGTCAGCGGCGGTGAAGGTAACGATCTAATTTTTGGCGGCAAGGGCGATGATTCTCTCGGCGGCGATGCTGGAGATGACAGCATTTTCGGTCAGTTAGGCAATGATTTCTTGCTCGGCGGCAGCGGTAATGATGTTGTCAGCGGTGGCGAGGGAGATGATACTCTTGCGGGTATCGATCCGGGTGCTACTAATCCGGGAGTTGGTGAGTTTGATACTTTGACTGGCGGCGACGGCAGTGACCGTTTCTTGTTGGGAGATAGTGATAAGATTTACTACTCTGGTGATGGTAATGCTGCGATTAGCGACTTTAATTCTGCCCAGGATGCGATCGTCCTTTCGGGAGTTAAGGCTGATTATTCGCTGTCGGTGGCGGGGAATGCTACTAGCATTTTCCTCAAAAAGCCCGGTCAGTCGGACGATTTAATTGCGACGGTGCAAGGGGTGACGGATCTAAATCTCGATCGCCCTTATTTCACTTTCATCTAGGCTGTAGCGGTTGTTTTTACCGCTGATTCACGCTCAATAACGCAGATATCTATACAAAATATCTGCGTTGTTTTGTATAGATATGGTGTTTTAATTGCGAATTTACTATTTTTGCGAGCGCTCTAATTTTGATTTCCTTTCCTTCGAGCGCTTAAAACAATTTAGATTAATTTAACTTTCGGAAGGGCGATCGCCCGAAATCTACTGTTTTTGAGACTTGACAATTTTAGCGGAATATGCACTGAAACGCGACTACATATTTTTTAATCGGGTTCATAAAAATATGTAGTCGCTCTGGGCTAAATTGGGTAAATGTGTCTTTTGGGGGATGCGGGCGATCGCGCGCATCGCACCCCAAAACGCTAGAGCGGCGACTCCCGGCGGCTAGCACCCGGGAATCGACTTTCCGAGTCATTAACCAACTTTTTACACATCTTCAAACAGGAAAAATTAACATGGCAACACCCAAGTGGGAACCACAAGGCCCCAGCCCCATCCTCGGTGGCCGCAACGTCAGGATTTCAAGCGAACTCAGCAAAGCAGGAGGTCGCCAAGTAGGGCTTGCTGAATAAGTAAAAGAAACCCAAAAAGAGATCGAGCTCTAATTCCAGCAAGCGGGTGAGTTAAGTTTGTGTTTTCGTTCGTTAGCCTGAACATAATTTTTGCTAATCCCAGAAGCCCGCAAGTTATTATTGATGAAAATTGGCACAAAAAAATCAATAATAACTGTCTCAATCCCGCGCTCAGGTTCATGACTAAAAAAGCAATTGCCATCTTCTGTTTGGGAAGTATTATCAAGTGAGAGCCATCACTCGATCCTATCGCTCATCTTCGTTTCGCTTGCCATAATTTTCCCTCAATCGCCTTCGGAATTCTTTCGTCTGCTAATGCTTGTTTCTTTTTTTCTTTACTCACATGGATTAAAATATATTATATTCTTTACACCGCAGGCGAGCGGACGAAAGTTTGTATAAACCTGCTTTCAACCGCCGTCCGAGCCGAAATATAAAAAAAAACTACACAAAACGTTACATATTTGTTAACATCGTGGCGAGTCTGTCCTCGGCAGCCCCTCAGCTAACCTCCACAAACTAACCGTTATGAGTCAACCTCCCTCCACAACTCCCGCCTCCGAAGAGTCCGCCGCCGAAACCGAGATACCGCCGACAAATAATGCACCTCCACCGAGTTATGTCAAGCTGGCGATGCGGAATATGGTTCGCAAGCGGGCGACTTCTCTGTTTCATTTTGCTTTGACGGCGATCGGACTTTTGGGCGTACTCGTCGGTTTGGCTTTTCTCGATCGCTATTTCAATTCTTAGCCCAAGTTTCCCACAATCAGCCTCTAACTTCCGCTGATATTTTTCATCTTTCACAAATCAGGAGTTAAGCTGATGGCGCGATCGACCCGTTGCAATCTTCAGCAGATTATTGTAATCTGCGTGCTGAAAGCAAAAATTCTATGAGCCCGATCGCGCCCTTTGAAATTGTAAAAAAATTCAATACATCCCTTGACAGGAGAGCCAAAAAATGCTATTAGAGGTGAACGTCGAAGACTGTTACGGGTTCGCCGACGCTGACAACCTCCCGGAAAGTACACCCAGCGGGGAGATTGCAGCCGAAACCTGGGAAAATTGGTTTAGCGTTTGGCTGGAAAACCAGGAGGCGGATGTGCCGGCGGCCCCGGGCTACGAAGTCAGCCTGCGTTTAACCGCCGATCCGGATATCCAAGCCCTCAACTCCCAGTACCGTCAGCAAGATCGACCGACGGATGTACTAGCTTTCGCAGCTTTGGAGGTAGACTGTCCTCAGCTAGAGGAAATGCAGTCATCCGAGCCCTTATACTTGGGTGATATCATCATCTCGATCGATACAGCCCAGCGACAAGCCCAGCAGCAAGGACATCCCCTGAAGACCGAACTAGCTTGGCTCGCAGCTCACGGTTTTCTGCATCTTTTGGGCTGGGATCACCCGGATCAAGAGAGTCTGACTCAAATGCTCGATCGACAAGAAACACTGCTGCGGGCGATCGGACTTGAGATTCAAATACCATAACTGACGTTGATGGTGACTTAACACATCATCTCAAGTCAAACATAACTTTCTGAAATTACACCAAAACTTTAGTAAAAACTTAGGAAAGTTAACTAGACTTGATGAAGGAAATTTTCAAAGTCTAGCTTTCGTTAATCTCTGTAACTTAAAGTTGGTTGTTTATGACACTAGATAGACCTTCAATTTCATCAAACATCCCACCGTTTGCGATCGTGCCTCCAGATTCTGCCATGCCGACAGTCCACGAGCCTAAAAAAGCCTTGAAATACAAGCGAGAGCTTTCCTGGAAAATCGCATCTAGTTTAGCTACAAGTTTTAGGTATGCTTGGGGCGGGCTAACCTACGCTTTTGAAACTCAGCGCAATTTTCGGATTCACACTGTTATAGGAACTTTGGCGATCGGACTCGGACTATTTTTGCACCTCAAACCTGTAGAAATATCAGTGATCGGCGTCACAATTGGTATAGTTTTAGCAATGGAATTGTTGAATACGGCGATCGAATCAGTGGTAGACTTGACCGTCGGGCAATCTTACCACGAACTCGCCAAAATTGCCAAAGACTGCGCTGCCGGAGCCGTTTTGGTATCCGCAATGGCTGCGGCGATTGTCGCTGCTGCACTGCTGCTCCCTCCGTTGTGGGAAGTTGTTCAAATTGCGATCGTCCGTCAGTAAACTTATTGGGCAAGCTAAATTTTAGGTTTTAGATGACCAATTTGAGATTTTTAGTTTTATTCCTACATATTGCAGCTATTTTAATCTCGGGCATCTATCTAAAATCTTCAAACTATTGCATTCAGGCAGCGAGTCAATCTAAAATCTAAAATCTCAAACCTAAAATCCAATTTAACCCGTGATTATAGTCATCGATAACTACGACAGTTTTACATACAATTTGGTACAGTATCTAGGAGAACTCGGTGCAGATTTGCCCGTAGCAAAAGAAGTCCAAGTCTACCGCAACGACCAAATTTCCTTAGCAGACATTCGCCGCTTGCAGCCCGCAGCAGTAGTAATTTCTCCAGGCCCGGGACGGCCGGAAGATGCGGGAATTTCTCTGAAATTGATCGAAGAATTGGGACCGACTCTACCAATTTTAGGCGTGTGTCTCGGACATCAAAGTATCGGTCAAGTATTTGGCGGCAAAATTGTTTCTGCACCAGTATTGATGCACGGCAAAACTTCTCAGGTAGAACACGCAGGAGTAGGAGTTTTTGTAGGTGTAGAATCGCCGATGCTGGCGACTCGCTATCACAGTTTAGTAATTGAAAAGCAGAGTTGTCCAGAAGTTTTGGAAATTACGGCTTGGGTGGAAGATGGCACGATTATGGGCGTGCGGCATCGGGAATATCCGCACATTGAAGGCGTACAGTTTCACCCGGAAAGTATTTTGACTACTTCGGGAAAGCAATTATTACGAAATTTTTTGGAAGGGCTTTAAGTAGAAGGAAGAAGGAAGTTCGGCAACGGATTCGCAAGGGCGGATGTAACGGATGTAACGGATGTAACGGATGTAACGGATGGAAGTTTGATGGAAGTCGAGAAATGGAAGTCGGAAGAAGTCCGATGGAAGTCGAGAAATGGAAGTCGGAAAAAGACAGATAGCGGATCGAGCTCTCATATTCGCAGACGTTGTTGAACCCCGGCCCAATACGTTTAGTGGTTATATTAAGCTGTCAGTAATACCTCATCTTTTTGAGAAAGGCTATACACACCCAGCTTGAGCGCGAGCCGTATTTTACGTTTAATTAAGTGGATTTGCTTAGGAGCGCAAATTAAATAATTTACACAAGTTTGTGGGATGGGTCAGAAGAGCCCGTCCACAAAGGACGGGCTCTTCTGGCCCATCCCACAAGAACCATCAAATTATAAGTTATTTAATTCTCATTCCTTAGTTGAATTTCTCTGGATTTGTAGAGTACGCAATGCACACCTTACGGTAAAACTCGATCGCACATTTCGCACCAGGCGGCATTTTATGATATAACAACAAACGACCAACACCCGACAACCCCAACCACAAGATGAAACGGCGACAATTAATACGTTACGCACAGACGGGTTTGCTAGCGGCTTTAGCAACTGGTTTACCATCTGGATGGGAAAGCTATCAAGCTCAAACGGCTGATTCTTTGTCGGTTCAGTGGTTGGGCCACACTTGCTTCTTGTTCGCCGGTGGCGGTGCGAGGGTGCTGGTGAATCCTTTTCGCCCCCTGGGCTGTACGGCAGGCTACCGCTCTCCTAAAGTGCCTACAGATTTGATTCTGATTAGCAGCAGATTGCTCGATGAAGGGGCGGTAGACGGATTTTCGGGCAATCCCGGCCTTTTGTACGAACCGGGCGCTTACAGGTCTAACGGGCTGAGAATTCAAGGCATTCGGACGCAGAAAGACCGTGAAGGAGGAAGGCGATTTGGGGTGAACGTGGCTTGGTTGTGGCAGCAAGCCGGTGTTAAGATTTTACACTTGGGTGGAGTTGCTGGCCCGATCGGCATTGAAGAACAAATCTTGATCGGGCGGCCGGATATTTTGCTAATTCCCGTGGGCGGAGGGCCGAAAGCTTACACTCCGGCGGAAGCAAAGCAAACTTTGCAACTTCTCAAACCGAAAATGGTAATTCCCACGCATTTCAAAACTCAAGCCGCCGATGCTGCTGCGTGCGATTTAGTGTCGCTAGATGAATTCTTGGCCCTAATGGATGGTACATCGATACGCCGATCGAATAATGACACGATTTCGATTAAATCTGGTGACTTACCCCAAACCGGTTCGGTAATTGAGGTTTTGAGTTACAGATTTAGCGGTTGAGGCTATTTTTCCCTGAGCTTGCGCTATAGTAAGGGAGTTTTGGTCGATCGCTCAGCTAAGAGAATTTTCTCTGTACCCAGTGCCTTTGGCAACCTTAACTTTTGCGGAAATTTGGCTAACATAAGAATTCACGTTCACTGTTTTATTGTCATAAGGAAATCCAAGCGCAATGAAAAATCAAAATTTACCTAGCTGGATGAAACAACTCACAGGTTTCGCAGGAGTAATCGGCGCTAGCGCGTTAATTGGTTTCCCGGCTTGGGCTCACATCAACTCCAACACCAGTGTTGCTAATGCAACTCAAACTCAACAAGTTGCAGGAAATGTGAAAACCGCTAACGCACCGGCAAAAGTTGCTGCTGCTAACGATATTGTTGCTATTGCATCTGGCGACGCTCAATTCAAGACATTGACAAAGGCTTTGGGATCTGCTGGTTTGGTTACAACTTTACAAGGCAAAGGCCCTTTCACTGTTTTTGCACCGACTGACGCGGCATTTGCTGCTTTGCCAAAAGGAACTGTGGAGGATTTGCTCAAACCGGCAAACAAAGCCAAACTAACTAAGATTTTGACTTACCACGTTGTTCCTGGTGCGGTTTTATCTAGTAGCCTCAAATCCGGCGATGTTAAAAGTGTGGAAGGCGGTTCGCTGAAGGTGGCAGTTGCCGCAGGCAAAGTTACGGTTAGCGGCGCTAATGTTGTGAAAGCTGATATCAAAGCTAGCAACGGCGTTATTCACGTAATTGACAAAGTTTTGATCCCCGCTGATGCGAAGTAGCACTAGCATTTTTCGCCTCAAATGATTTCAGATTTGGTTAAATGAACGCGAAGTCAGGACACGGCGCCGTGCCTTTCGGAGTGTCAACAACCAAGTCCACGTGGTTTTATTGTCGGGATAAAAATTAGGTACGTAGTTGGGCTTTAGCCTCCTTTAAACATATATATAAAGGAGGCTAAAGCCCAACTACGTACCTTTATTTATTAATATGACAGTTGCGTCCCAGACGCGAGCCGCTCGTGAGATCAAATTCAATTGAGATCCCTAATCCAAGCGTATGGGGATAGATTACAATTGTGCCGGCAACATGAGAGTAAAAGTTGACCCCTTGCCAAACTCGCTATTCACAGTAATTTCTCCCCCCAGCATCTGAGAGTATTTCTGCGCTATTGCCAAACCCAAACCCGTACCTCCGTACTTGCGGGTAGTCGAAGCATCAGCTTGCGTAAAAGGTTGAAATAACTTTTGTAGCTGTTGGGGAGTCATCCCAATCCCCGTATCAGTACACTTAAAAATTAACTCTTCAAAATCCCAACTATTCTCGTCCTTTTTAATTCTTTCAACCGTGAGTGTAATTATCCCTTTCTGAGTAAACTTAGCTGCGTTGCTGAGCAAATTAAACAAAATTTGAGTAAACTTAATTTGATCGGAATACAATTCGCCAATATTATTAGGACACTGAATATTCAGGCGATTGGTGTTTCGCAAAAATAGCGGTTCAACAGTTCTCGCTACATCTTTAACTGCCTCGAACACGTCAAAAGTTTCTAATTCAAGTTCCGCGTGACCGGCTTCAATCTTCGACAAGTCCAAAATATCATTAATCAATCCCAGTAAATGATTGCCTGCATTGTGAATTCTTTCCAAATCCGACACAAAATCAGCTTCGCCCAAATCTAAAGCCTCTTCTTGCAGAATCTCGCTGTAACCGATAATCGCATTCAGAGGAGTTCGCAGTTCGTGGCTCATGTTAGCCAAAAACTGACTTTTAGCCAAATTAGCTGCTTCTGCTGCTTCCTTTGCCTTATAAAGTTCTGCCTCGGCTTGCAAGCGGTCGGTCACGTCGTGAGCCAGCACTAATTCAGCATTTCTGCTATCAAATATCAGGGCATAAGAAGTAATTTCTACATCAATAATTGTGCCGTTTTTTGTCTGGTGCTGCCACACACCGGCAAAATCAATACCGACATCTACTTGGGATATATTTTCTAGCAATTTCGGCAGTTCTTGGGGGGGACGAATATCCGCAACGGTCATGTTGAGAAATTCGTCGCGAGTGTAGCCGTAGTGCTCGATAGCAGCCTGATTGACGGCTATAAATTCCAGAGTTTCTAAATCGTAAACCCACATCGGATGGGGGTTGTTTTTAAACAAAAGTCTGTAGCGTTCTTCCGAGGCTCGGAGTTCAGCTTCGGCTTGCTTGCGCTCGGTGATGTCGCGGACAACAGTGCAAATAATCTCGCGGCCGCCGTAGGAAATCACGCTGGCACTTACTTCCACGTCCACGCAGGAACCGTCTCGGCGGCGGTAGAGAACTTCGCCCATTCTGAATTGTTTCTGGGCCAGCAGGAACTCGATATTGCTGTCAACTATGTCTTGAGAGTAAGCGACGATATCGTAAACACTCAGTTGCGAAATCGCATCAAGACTGTAATCGAACAAGTTTCTAAAGGCTGTATTGGCTTCCAAAAGGCGTTTGGTTTGAGCGTCCCACAGGAAAATGCAGTCTGTAGCTTGCTCGACTACGGCTCCGTAGCGGGCTTTTTCCTCAAGTTGTTCGCTTTCGGCGCTGGCGATCGCCCCGAGCATTCCGTTGATAGTATGGGCAAGGTCGGCCAACTCGTCTTCGCCCGTCACCGGCAGCCGCACCGAGAGGTCTTGGCTGCTGCTGACGCGGTTCACTGCTTTCGCCAAGCTGCTCAATCGAGACAGCACCAGACGCTCTATCAGCAGCAGAGTGCAGCCGATAAACCCGATTCCCGCTAACCCTACAGACACCAGCAGGTACATTAAACTGGTTTGACCTTGGCGGTAGATTTCTCTGGGCATATCCACCCGCAGCAGCAGCGCCGGTCGATCGTAAATATCGCGGATCAGAGCATAACCCGCCATCAAATCTTCGCTGACAGGACGCACCAAAATCGGTTTTTTTGCCGACAGTCGATCGCGAACTTTCAGAAAGTCAACAGGCAACTGAGCCTCATTAACGCTGTGTACAATCAGCGGCAAGCGAGTAATTTTAGAAAGCTTCGCAATGCCCGCAGCATCCAAATTGCGCCCGAATACCAGCGTACCTCGGATCGGGCCAGTGCTTTTTGTAGTGACAATTGGCCGGGAAGTAATCAGTATCGGCCCTGACTGCAGCACCAGGACACCAGCGAGACTGCTGTTGGCGTTGGGGTGCTGCAACAGCGGGTCCTTGAGAGAAATGTGCTGTTTTAATGCTTCTGGAACAGGCGTTAGTTTCATCTTTTCGCTGTCTAAACCCGTACCGTAAACTATTTTGCCAGAAGTATTGACAAATATGGCTAGATGAACTCTCAAATTATTCAGCCCTTCTGGAACTAAATTCGAGGCAATGAATTCTGAGTTGCGGTTTTGGATAAAAGTGTAGGTGTCATCCCAGGCCGACCAGTCGGCAAAGCGCGAGTTGAAGTCATCTGCGGTTTGCCCGAACACGCTGAGCACTCCCTTGACCACCTGTGTGGCTTCTTGTTCCTCTGCTTTGACAAGGCTGCCCAAAAGGATGCTGGAGGAGGCTGCATACAGAATGCCAGTCAGTCCAGCGATGGTAATGCCAACTATTGATAGTGTTTTCCGACGCAGTTTCATCTTGCCGAGTGTGTGGTGTCCGTCCGAAAATTCTCAACTCAGGAGCAATTTTACTGCTGTTTCCTGAATCCTGGCTGCTGGCCCTGCTGCAGTCTGCCGGGAGGGAGTTTTGTAGGGCGCCCCGTAGCCTCACATTTTCTCGGATATTTCCAGTTTTTTGTGTGACGCACTCTACTGCTGCCTTGTTAAGGAGTATACAGCTAACATCCGCTAACTTCAGGCATGGGGATGAGACCTGGTTTTTTGTTAAACAATATCTTCGCCAAACGGGAAAATCCTCTTAGAAATTAGGTTGGGTTGAGGCACTCGTACCGAACAAATAGGTTTTAGTTTCGCTTCGCTATACCCAACAAACCCAGAAAATCGCGCAGGTATTGGTTATATCATTTTCAGAAATGAATGCAACTCTAGGCAAACTCCAAACTCTTATGCAGTAAATCATTCCCAATTCTTTAATCCGCAATCGAAAATCGAAAATGCTATTAGTTTCCCCACACTTCCTGTTTGTGAGCTTCGTTGCAAATACCCAAAATGCGCCGGTCGTTGTCGCTGACGGCCCAAATTGGGCGATACTGTTGCAGGTTTACGGAGTAGGGAGAGCGACTGCCGTCGTAACTGTCCACTACTGTTAAATTTAACTGAGTTCGCTCCGCAGTGCCGTAAAAACAGTAAAAAGCAGACCGAGGCAGGTAAAAAGCGCCGACTACCTTACTCTGCCGCATTTCAAATACAAAATATTCTTTTTTAAGTTCATCTGGCTTGCTCGACTGGCCGTAGAGGTAAATGCCGTCTGCTAAACCTGTGCTAGGGGTATCTGGCGCAGCATTTGGGGGGGATTGCGAGCGCAAAACGCCGGATTTGATGTCCGAGTGCCCAAGCGGGCGTGCCGTCGATGCGATGCTGAAGTTACCGGGCGAGAGGGCAAGGGCGATCGCCTCTAAACTGCTTGTGAATAAGATTAAATAAGTTAAAACCACTTGCTTGCCCCAAAATTTCAAATAGCTGCTGCGCAGCGCCTCTTGTACCAGTTTCAAAAAGCTCGTACAGAAACCGGGTATTTGGCCGGACGCTGAATATTAACTTGAGGAGCGATCGCCCGCCCGGTTCCTAAATTCAAATCTCAGATTAGTTTTGATAAATTGCGATCGCTCCAGAGAGTGCGATCGACATCTTAAATATAGCGCTTTTTAAATCTCTCTTCTGTACTCGTCAGCCTACCAATTACCCATTACCTTTTTCCCTATTACCATCTGTACCTCACTCATATCTTGTCCGGTCAATTACCATCACAAAAACGGAACGCACGTGCGGACTTCAGTCCGCTCTTATTCTGCGGACTGAAGTCCGCACTACGAACACAAAAACGGAACGCACGTGCGGACTTCAGTCCGCTCTTATTCTGCGGACTGAAGTCCGCACGTGCGTTCCTTGCTTATTTCGGTCAATCGACCGGATATGATATCACTTGCAAATTGCTATAAAAGTATCCTTCCCGGAGACGCCTGCACAAAAAAAGAGTTGAGATTTGGCGAAAATCTCAACTCTTTGAGTGACTAGCTAGCCAAGTATTCTCGGACTTGAGATTGGCGCCTCCGCAGGTGGGCGAGGGCTTGATGTTCTAGCTGCCGCACCCGTTCCCGGCTGAGATTCAGCCTTTCTCCGACTTTCGCCAGAGACATTTCTGTGCCGTCTTCCAAACCGAAGCGCAGAACGATCACATCTCGTTGCTGGGGGGTAAGTTCCGATATCAAAGTATCGAGGTCTTGCCGCAGCAATTCCGAAGTAATGTAGTTGTCTGGAGATGCTGTTTCGTCTTCTAAGAGTTCTTGCAGTTCGGTATCTTGGTTATCTCCTACGCGCAAGTCCAAAGAAACTGGATGTCTTGCCATCAACAGGTATTCCCGAATCTGGGAAGGTTGCAGTTCCAAGGCGGCGGCAATTTCCCCCGGGGAGGGAGACCGGCCCAACTGCTGGGTGAGTTCCCGCTGCACTTTTTTGATTTTATTGAGTTTTTCGGTGATATGAATTGGCAATCGAATGGTGCGGGCGTGTTGGGCGATCGCGCGAGTGATTGCTTGGCGAATCCACCAGTAGGCATAGGTAGAAAATTTATATCCCCGCATCGGGTCAAATTTTTCTACTCCTCGTTCTAAACCGAGGGTTCCTTCTTGAATTAAATCCAAGAATTCCATGTTGCGTTTCTGGTATTTTTTGGCGATCGCGACTACTAGACGCAAATTCGCTTCAATCATCTTTTGCTTGGCGCGCCGCCCTAACTGCAAGATCCGGTTTAGTTCGGCTTCCGTCAACTCCATTTCGGCAGCCCACTCTAGCTGAGTCGGCTCCCGCTGCCATAATGCGGCAAGTTCTTGTTTTGCTTCGATTAATTTCATCATTTGCTGTACCTGCTTCCCGAAAACAATCTCTTCTTCTCGGGTTAGCAAGGGTACTCGACCGATCTCGTGCAGATAGGTACGAACCGTATCCGTTGAGGAGTATGGCCGGCTGCCCATGCGATCGGCTTTCACTGTTTTGGTTTTGGGGGTTGTAGTGGACATGGGTGAGTATTGCACTCCTTGTAACAACAGATAAAAAGTTGGTGATACCCTGTCCCACTTGTAAAAGTGGGATAAAGACTGCGACAGGGAGGATGTTACCCCTCCTGTTTATCGGTGACGATCGGTAGAAGCTTGTTGTATTGGATTACTTTTATGCTTGATTTTCCAGTAATCCCCGTCGATTTTCCGTAGCTCGCTAGCTTTAACGGCTAGTTTAAGGCGAAGTGAAGCAAGAGTTTACTTTTCTCAATACTATTTCCAATTTTGAGGATCGTAAAGGGTAAAAACCTCTGTCTTAAGGTAAAGATTCTACATTTTTCCTTAAGATTTTCAATTCCCTGCTAGTTTTAACTGCAACTCAACTTCACAATACTCATGCAAACACGCTCATGCAAACAGACTCATGCAATTCGAGGGCTTTGTTTTGCTCTCTGTTCTATCATCGCTTGAATTTTTCTCGCTGCCTAGATGCTGCGATGCGAGATAACCGAACTCGATCGCCGTATTCGCTGCGACTTACCGTTTAAAATATTTCTTGACATTTTTATTAAAGTATGCTAATCAACTTCTGCTGTCAGTGAGTAAGGGTATATATAGCCTTTTTCAGAAACATGAGGTATGACTGGCCTGCGCCGGGCATAGGCCTGCGCCGGGCATAGGCCTGGGTGGGCATTAAGGCATACCTCACCATGCTTGAGAACCGCTATAAGAGCGGGATGTTTGGCTATTTGAGTTAAATTTTGCCGATCGACTCAACAATATTTAACCTTATCCAAATTTTACGAAGTTAGGGAGGAGGGGTGAGGGGTGTGAGGGCAAAAGCCCTTGCCTAAAGCCGGAGAAATATTTTTTTTTGAATGTCGATCGCGCTTTTTCATTTACAGCAACCGCGCCCGACGATTAGGATGTTGCAGCCCATATATCCAGTAATCCCAAATCCGGGTTTTGTACGCGCTTTATTTCTTAGTCTCTTAGAGCTATGGTTTCTACTTTTTTAGAAGTGACCATTATAGGGATACAAAATCATTTCGTCACGCTCGGATATAATATTAATGGACATATTCAGCATAAACAAATCCCTGAGCTTGGAGAGATTCACCTTTCAGGAAAAGATTGACTTCAACACAACCTGTTACTTCCTCAATAAAGGTATATTGACGCACTTGATTGTCCGGTATGACTAGCTCTGTCATAGCATCAAACTCCACATTAATTAATAAGCTATCTTGTTCGTCAGCCGCTTCTATCTGCAAGGCTTGAGGCGTCCTTAAGCTTCTGTCACAGAACAGTGAAGCCATAACTCCAGGCAAACGTAAAGGTACTTTTGGAGAACTAGACCAATCCCAATTTATCCTAATACTAGAACCAATAAAAATTTTACTCACTTCCTTACCCACATAAATAAAAATGTAAGGCAAACCTCCCAAAGAGTGATCTTTATTAGTGCGTTTGTCTAAAATTAATGTAATTTGTCTGCCATCCTCACAGGTAGTAATAGCCACCAACCACTCCCAACCTATATCCTCACCCCAGCGAAATCGACCAAAATTGCGATCGTGATAGCAAAAACAATTGCGATCGAGATTGAAAGACTGTCCGCCGATCGACAATTCACCGATTATTTGGCAACCGGGGACTAAACCCCAACCGATGAAACCGCTCCCAAAAGGCGAATCCTCGGTGACTAAAAGCGGCATGACATCAGCTTGCGCTTGAAATTCGATCGATAATTGCCTCCTGCGATCGCGAACTTCTACCGCATAATTATTACCATTAATTTCTAAATAAACATTCTCTCCCCGTACAAGTAATGGGAACTGCCGCACCATATCTTGTTTCCATTCTAGCGAAAAAACGGTAGCAAAAGTAACTAAAGGCGAATCAGGTCTAATTTCTTCAGCAATTTGTTCGGAGGCTAAGTTGACAATGAAGCTAACTTGAATTTCACCCATTCCCGGTCTGCCCATCACGGTTATATTCACCAGCACTCGCAGTCCTGTTTGCCGATCGATAATAATAAAATGATACCAATCTTTCCAATCCAGGGGCGATAAGGTGTCTAGTAAGGGAATGCGTAGCGCTTCTACACGCGCAAGTAGTTCTTCATCAATTTTCATAGTTTGTGTTAGCTACAATACTTCTTCGTAAAATAATGTTCAACAGAATCGTGAGTTAAAGTAGGGTGCGTCGCGAGCGACTTTTATGGCTACTTACAACTATCGATCGAGCGACGCACCCTACCGCTATCCGATCGCCATTCGGTTGGTAGTGAGGACTTTAGTCCGCAGATTCAGAGGACTAAAGTCCTCACTACGAACATTAATGCTGGACTTTAGTCCGCAGATTCAGAGGACTAAAGTCCTCACTACGAACATTAACGCTGGAGCGAAGTTGCTCCATCAAGAATATTGTGTAAGGCGACAGGATGCTGGGGAGTTGGAGGAAATAAGTCGGGAGAGCGATCGGCAATATTTTTGACTTGAGTAGCAATCCGAGGCGAGAGTCGAACTAATCCGAGTGCGATCGCCCCAAACCACAGTTCTGCATCCATTTCCCATTGGTTAACCAAGAGAGTACCAGAAACATTTGAACTAGGAATTATGTTCTTAGTTCTAGCTGAGTTTAAATCTATTGCCGCTAAACCCCACAACCAGTTTTCCCAGTAATAAACGACACCTCTGGTGCTACTGGGAACACCAAGTGACTCATAGTAAGCATTAGCAGCAGATTGGCTAATTGCTAACCAACGCGGGACTTGAGCTGAAGCAAAGGCGATTACTCCATTCTTAAAGAAACGAGTACGACTCAACCGAGTTAATAATTTAGAACCTGGTTCAGTTTCGAGATATTCCCTTCCCATTTGATTGAGGAGGAGTAACATTTCCAGAACTAACCAGCGCACGGGAAGCAGATCGAATCCCGACAATCCGGTTGCTAAATTATAGCTTGAGTGGAGCGATCGCTCTGTTAATGAATCCGAAATGGGGGGTATGTCAGTTGCGATGTTTTTCAAATTCAGTGCGATCGCCGGTGAAAGTTGAGCTAATCCGAAAATCAGAGCAGCAAACCAGCGATCGCCATCATTTCCTAACTCTGTAACAAACTCTTCTGCTAAAAAAGGAGGCACCTCAATTGTACTACCACTCTCACCCGCCTCTAAATCCACTTCCGCTAAACTCAACCACCAACACTCCCAAAGATAGAGGAGAGAACCTTGACCTTTCTTACCCTTGAGAACCGACTTAATACTTGATAAACTCTTAGCAATCCAATCGGAAATTTTAACTCCGTCTAAAGCACTAACTCCCTTCTTAAAAAACGGCGTAGGACGCAAATGACGCAACAACTCACTTCCCGCTTGAGACTTCGCATATTCCTCTCCAGTTTGGCATAATTTTACGAGTATTTCCGCCATTAGCCAGCGCATCGGAATTCGATCGAACTCTATCAATCCTGACATTAAACCTAAAATTGGCGACAACTGACTATCCTGTGTGGGAAAAGGCAAATCCGCCTTTAAAGATAAGTCTATTGCTGCTGCATTATCTTTGTCCAATTCAATAATTTCAACCTTTACAGGAATCCCAGCTTCCTGAATCCCCGGAAACCGCAACCAATTCTTGAGGATTTGTCCGGGTTTTAATTCAGAGGGAATTTCCAGTCTCATTTTTTGACTCTTTTCTTCCCCACCCGCTAGCACAATATAAACTGGTTCTAAGTAACTAACAGATGAGATAATTTGCTCTCCATCAACCACCCAATCCTCTAGTTCGGGATGTAATAATAGACTTTCTGTACTCTGGTTGTGCAGCAAAAGTTGCAGTCCCACAGTTGTACCTGACGGAATTTTTAGCTCTATCTGGGGAAGTTGGCTCATAAGTTTCGATAGATCACATAGTTAATTAATTCTTTGAGAAATCGACGGTCTTGCACTGAAGCAACCCCTTGTTCTTCTGGTTTTAAAGGGGTTTCAGGCTGAAGAAAATCTAAACTCTCAAAAATCTCAGCAGCTTGGTTTGCTAATTTTCGTGCCACAGTCCAGCCGTGTTCGATGCTACCGCACTCTTGCATTTTTTTCAGGATAAAAGCAATTTGCTCCGGGGTTTTTTGTAGCCTTGGAATAGCAAGAATTTCCAATATTTTTGGTGCGGCTTTACCGCTGTTAGCAATTACATGATTGAGCATTAATGTGCGTTTTCCTTCGTAGATATCTCCACCAATTTCTTTACCGTAAGTTTCCATTTCTCCTTGAAGATTTAGCACATCGTCTTGGATCTGAAAGGCAATCCCCAAAATCATCCCAAACCGGGTTAGACTCGCTAAAGGTTTGACTAAATCTTTGGGACTAGCCGCTGGATGTCCGATAATTAAACCCAGGCGACAGGGTGTGATGAAGGAATACCAACAAGTTTTTTTGACACACATCGTGAAATAGTCTTGGTCGCTGATTTTTGAGGTATTCGCTGCTACCCAGTCCAATTCCATCGCTTGTCCTTCTACGGATTGTTGCGCCATGAAATCTATTTCATGGAGAATGTTTATAGTTTTAGATACACCAATAGTAGGCAAATTTTCTAACAGCAAACCCACTGCTAAAACGTTTGTTGCGTCTCCAACATTAATGGCACGAGGAATACCAATCATCTGATGTAAAGTATCTTTGCCCCGTCGAGTTTCCGAACCGTCTTCAATGTCATCGTGAATCAGAAAAGCATTATGATACAGTTCCAAAGCAGAGGCGGTTTTTACGGCTAAATGCCCCATACCGCCTGCGGCTCGCGCTACACTTACACAGATTGTAGGGCGGAGCATTTTGCCGGCGCGCAGCGGATAATCCATTAATAAATCGTATAAGGGTGTGTAGGCTCCTGCTTGCGATCGCTTAGTTTTGATAGTTTCAGCAATTGTAGTAACAATTGCCGATCGAGAGTTCTGCAATGCCTCATTGATAATGTTTTTATCAAACATTATCTCTGGTGGGGATTCTTCGCTAGTTTTTTCGCGATTAACTTGTTGGCTTGTTTCGACAACTGGAAAGTTTAGCGGATTTTTTGGTTTCGCTCCAGATTCGCTTTGGGCGGTGACTGGGATTTCTATTGATATGAATTCTTCCTCTAGTTGGCGATCTGGTAGGGGGGTTTTTAAGGTAATAACTGGCCCGGTAGAAGGTTTGAGTTGCTTTTTTTCGCGAATAGCGGCGGAGTTTAGGCGGAAAATTAACCAGGAAAAACCGCTAAAAATAACTAAAAACAAGAATCTTTCTTCTGGCATCAAATCCTTCCCTAGCTATCTAATCGTTAATGTCAAGTAAAGTTAACTCGAGCGAAATTTTTATTTCTCTAAAAAATGTAACAAGTTGTTACTTTTTTTGATTTTGACTCCCACTTAAAAATTGGTCTTATCTTGAATAATATAGCATTCCTAAATCATTTGTGAAAAAATGAGTGCGGGCTAGATAGCCCGCAATAGGGGGAGACGCTGGCACTGCCCCTCACGACTCAAATAAGATCGCTATACATCCATCTTCATCGGGGTAGAATGCGTAGTCTAAATGAAAAAAATGGGATTTTTAGACAAGAAGAAGTGACGCCTCCTACTTGCGGTTAAAACCGTTAACTAACCACTGACCAAGCGACGGTAATACTACCGCTGTTATCCCAGTACCAAGGCGTTTCATCATTCTTCACAAATGTCAAAGTTTGACCGGGTTTTAAGCGGATAGTTTTCTTCGTGCTGACTTCCTCAATATTACGGTTAAGCTTATCGAAAACCACTAGGGCATAGGCGGGGAGATTGGGATACTTCAATTCTCCCAGTAGGGGTTCTTCGGGATGGAGAATTCCGGCGGCAGTGGTTTGCTTTCCTGGTTTGAACGACCACTCGCCTGATGGAGAAAACTCAATCAAAACTTCTTTGTCAGTGGGATTGGTAAAATCCACCCCCTCTGAGCTGGTGGCAGGAACTTCAAATTTACCATTGAGTTTGAGCGGTATTTCTATCTCTGGGTTTGGATCGACGATCGATTCTTTTCGGAATGCCATTCCGTAGGATTCACCCAAACCACCGCCATAAGCGAAAACTAGGGTCGCCACACCAGTGGCAAGGTCAACTTTCACTACTCGGTGTCCAGCACCTACGCCATAGATCGCACCATTAGCAGAAGTTGCAGCAATACCATAGACATTAGGAATGCCAAAGGAACCAATCCTGCTGCTGCTGGGAGGATTGGAGAGATTAACTTTGTAGAGTTCAGAATCAGTTGTGGACAAATATAGTTCATTATTGACAAAAGCTAAGTCTCCTCCTGATGAAACTGGCAAATTGCCAATCAGAGTCGCAGCACCCGTAATGGTGTTGACAGTATAAAGACTGTTGCCGCCAGCGGCATACAGCGTTCCGTCTTGATTAAATGTTAGGGCATTGGCAACGCCTCCTAAACAACCAATAGCCGTAGCCCGAGCATTGTTAGGGTCAATTTTGTAGAGGCGGGAGGGATCGACCCCCCATAATTCATTACTGGGGGACCAGGCAATGTCAAACATAACGACGCCCATGCTACCAATCAGGGTCACGGTATTTGTGTTGAGTTCAATTGTGCCTAACTGTCCGCGATCGTCAGAAATCCACAGTTTATTTATATCACTCATTTTTTTTACTCCTTGTCAGGCGATCCAATATTTTTGGGGCTAGATTCAATCGGCTGCATCTTGACTTTTGGTTAACACTCTCTGGGCACTCGTCTCATCGACTATATCAGCTAACGTAACTAAAGCAACGCCAATTTTTGTAACAAATTATTACAAGTTTAATATTTTATATCTCCCACTCAAAATAGGTTGATTTTGAATAACACTTAAGATATGATGTTAGCGGTAAATTCAGATTCTGCCCTTTGAATGTCACGGTTGGATCTTGTTTATGAAATTCCTGCCGATTAGATCAATATATAGTTAGGATCAAGTCAATCGGGATTACCTATTGATGATTGTATAGGTATATCGCTGTAGGTTGATGTAAAGATAAAAGCTGTGTAAGGCTTTGAGGGGGAACGAGAAAAGCTACCCTTTGACATTTAAAAGGGCGGAATTTGTGGTAAATCTAAACAAGTGCAGGAGTTATGTTATGCCCAAGCTATATTTCAGAACTCTGTTAGGTGACAAGACCTATGGCAAAGGTTTTTTTGCCTATAACAATTCTCAAACGGCTAACGATCAGGAAATCATTTACCACACGGATTTAACAGAGTTTTATTATAAAGATCCAGAGACGGAGATCGATCGAAGTAAAGGGGGCGCAAGGGGGACTTTACACTTTGTAATCGGAAGCCCGCGCAATAATCCGGCACCGGCAAGAAGTGTTTTTAATCTGGAGTTGGCCGATCCGCGCGGTGGTTTGTACACGGATAAAGGCGATCCCTGCCGCCCGGGGCATCTGGGTGCTATCCAAAAGAAAAGTATTAAACTCGAATGGCCTTACATGGGCGATGGAGAGCCATCTTGGTGGAAGGCAGACACAACACCAGCACCAACTCCAGCACCAACTCCAGCACCAGCACCCGCACCAGCACCCACACCAGCACCCGCACCAGCACCAGCACCCGCACCAGCACCCGCACCAGCACCCGCACCAGCACCCGCACCCGCACCAGCACCCGCACCCACCGGGCAAGAAGTAGTTTGGCCGTTCCCTCTCAAGAATGATGATTTGCAGAAGCTTCTGCTCTGGTTTTATTACTATAAATGTCGGGTAGATTTCCCCTTTAGCTATCTGTACAAGATCGACCTGAGCTTTAAGGATATGAGGTATATCAACCTCAGTTTCTCCTACTTGCTTGGTGCAAACTTTGCTGCTGGCAATTTAATGGCGGCAAACTTGGGCTACGCTTATCTATGTTATGCCTATCTGGGCTATGCGTACATTGGCTATGCCTACTTGGGTTACGCTTATCTAGCCTTTGCCGATTTGAGCTATGCAAATCTGAATTATTCAGACCTTAGCTACGCTTATTTAGGATATGCGAAGTTAAAAGGGACGAATCTGCGCTATGCCAATTTGAGTTATGCCTACTTGGTAGGAGCCGATTTGACTAATGCCGATTTAACAGGTGCTAATCTGACGGGGGCAATTTTAATTGGTGCTAATTTGACGGGCGTGAAGTTGACGCTAGAACAGCAGCAAGTGTTGGCAACACCGCTGTGGTATAGCATCCATCAAGGTCAAGAGGGTAAAACTGCTTCAGTTGATTATACTGATGTTCCCGATTTCGGTAAACTGACGATCGACCTGACAGAAGATACTGAATTGTTGTTGACGTTGAATGTGCCTGATACTTGGAACGATCGAGCGGAAAAATTCAGTTGGTTTGCGATCGAAGTTAACGGAGAGATAATCGCCGAAGGACTCTATTCATCTGCTACACCAGGCCAACGAGTGCCCATCGCAGTTTCTAGTGCCAAAAAATTCACCAAGGGGACTTACTCGGTAACAGCCAAGTGGAAAACTGGCGAGGGTGGAGAATTGGCGATCGGGCCTTATGGAACTGCAATTTTAACTGCAATGGCAGTTTCTTAACCCGGTTTGCTTGAATAGGACAGTCCAGGACGCAAAAAACCCGGTTTCTGAGAAAAATCGTGCATCGAACTGAGAGATATTGACGCAGAAACCGGGTTTTTGACCCCGCGTGAGTCCAGGACTGTGACAGTTGCGTCAGCCCTGTCAAAGAAGCTTAAAGGGGTGCGCTCTGCACTTACTAACAAATAGTCCCCATCCGCAAAAGGAGTCAAAATGCGTAGTTTCTGGTACAGCCTGCATCAAGGAATACAAGCGAACACTAAAGCAACAGAGTTGGTTGATATCCCCAATTTCAACCGACTAGCTATTGAGCTAAAATATCCCACTAAACTCTTACTGACCTTAAATGTTCCCGATACTTGGAACAGCAAAGCAGGAGATTTTAATTCTTTTGCCTTAGTAGTGGACAATGAAGTGGTTGCTGATGGTGTTTATCAGTCAGCGATCGACAATCAAAGAGTACCGCTCGCGATTTCAACAGTAAAAGAACTCGGGGCCGGGAATCATGCGATCGCAGCTAAGTGGAAAACTAAAGAAGGCTCCGATCTTTGGATTGGGGCGACCGGGACGGCGATTCTGAGCGCTCGAGTGATTGTCTAAATCCAATATAAAGATGACAGAATCTCAAATTTCTGTTTCCCCCTCACAGGTAAAACACTCCCTTGGGGGGAAACGGATTATTATCACAACCTACGGTTCCTATGGGGATGTGCACCCCTACATGGCGATCGCGATCGAACTACAAGCCAGAGGTCATCGCGTCGCAATGGCAATGAGTGAGGGTTATCGGCCTAAAATCGAAGCCGAAGGAATCGAGTTCCAGGCCCTTAGACCGGATGTGGCCATTAATATTTACCAGGATGGGCCACTAATTCAAGCCCTGAAAGAGTGCGATCGGGAAAGCGAATATGCCATTTCCTATATCTTGATGCCCCATCTGCGATCGACTTACAGCGACCTGAAACAGGCAGTACAGGGAGCCGATCTCTTACTTACTCATCACCTTTCCTTCGCGGGTGCGTTAGTTGCTGAAACAACAGGGATTCCTTGGGTATCCAGCGTGCTCTCGCCCATCTCCTTGATGTCGGCCTACGATTTGCCCAACGCTTTACCTAGCAATGCCTCATCTTACGAACAAGCCACTTCGCTGGTGGAAAACGATATGCAGACGCGCTACGCCCGATGGAACGCCCGCTTTTTGAGTGCGCCTGCGCGTCAACTCCGGGCGGATCTGGGCTTACCGCCGAGTTATGACCCGCTGTTTGAAGGTCAACATTCCCCTAACTTAGTCCTAGCACTATTTTCCTCGCTGCTGGCTGCTCCTCAACCCGATTGGCCTCCGCGAGCGATCGTCACAGGCTTTCCCTTCTACGATCGCAACTACGATCGAGAATTGTCTCCCGAACTAGAGGCATTTTTAGAGTCAGGAAACCCGCCAATTGTGTTTACTTTAGGCTCCTTATTTGTCTGGACTCCGGGGAATTTTTACTTAGAAAGTGCGATCGCAGCCCAGCAGTTAGGGTATCGGGCTGTTTTACTGGTGGGGCCTCTGGTGAAGAATTTTCCATCCGATCGCCTACGGGAGGGGATTATCGCCGTTGACTATGCACCTCACTCGCAAATTTTCTCCAGGGCGGCGGCGATCGTGCATCACGGCGGTGTGGGAACGACGGGACAAGCTTTGCGATCGGGTAAACCGATGCTAGTGGTTCCTTATGCTCACGATCAGCCAGACAATGCAGCTCGTTTAGTTCGCTTGGGGGTAGCCCGCACTATTTCTTCCCATGACTGTAATGCCGATCGGCTCGCTACCGAGTTAAAACACTTGCTATTTGACCCAAAATATACAATCAAAGCAGCACAAGTGGGCCAGCTCATGCAAAAAGAAAATGGTATTGCACAAGCGTCTAATGCTATTGAAGCTTACCTGAATGGTGATTTGAATCTTGCTAATGACTAAGGACGCTCGAAGGGCGGGTTTATGAGATTACTGGTTTGAGGCATGGATTGTCTGTAAAACCCGCCCCTACAAGTCAACCTCCTAATAACTAATGACTAATGACCAATAACTAATGACTAATGACTAATGACTTTCTTCTTCCTTATTCAAGTTCGACCGCCGGCTTATTAGCTCAGTGGCTGCACCATCTCATCGAAATCCTGCGCCTTCAGCAAAGTTCTACTTGGAGAGATTTGGTATTAACTGTTTCTGGAAAAAGTGCCGCGATCGAACTAGATGGTACTCAGTTACAACTGCGTGCTGAAGGTGGCTATCGCCTGGAAATTTATATTGAATCTGTCCAACAGCAACCTATAAATTTTCGCAGTGACGCGGAAACTTTCAGAGATATTATTATGGGTTATTTAACAGTAGATGGAGCCGTAGCAACTGGCAAAATTTACCTGCGTGGCGACTTAAAAGACTTGCTGGGAATTCATAAGGTAGTTGTGGGAATTTTAGCGGATGGTGCTGTTAATCCTCAGTTACAGCGATTGTGGGAAGAGTTTGACCAAGTGTGGGAACGTCCTTTGTATCCTCCTCTTTGTCGTTCTCTGGAATCCCAGAAAGTGTCCTACGGTGAGTTAGTGCGTCAGATTCCTGAAGATGTGCTGCTTATTGATGTTGACGATCTGGTATAGCAATTGTCAATCTAAAATCCCAAATCCATTTTAGCGGCTTCAGCCTCTGCAAATACCTCTGCGTCGGGCATCTCTTGCCAGTCAATATCCCCGATTTCCCTGTAGAATTGCTCGTCATAGGGACGAGTCTGGACAACTACCGGCATCGGTACGGCGTGCCCCAAAACTAATGCTTGTTGTTTCGAGTCGAGTTTGGCCAAAACCGATCGCAAACTTTGGCCTCCTGAAACCCCGGTAAAAATAGCGTCGATGTCTTTATCGTCGTTTAGCAAAGCAGTGATCCGCGTGCCGACTTGCGACATCACCTCGCCGTCGATACCGGAGGGGCGCTGGTCTACAATCAGCAGGGTTACGAAGTATTTTCGCATTTCGCGGGCGATCGTGCCGAAAATAGTCGATCGCACGATCGCCGGATCGAGAAAGCGGTGAGCTTCCTCAATGGTAATCACCAACGGCTGCGGGCGATCGCACGGATTTTTACTCTGCAAAAACTTTTCTGCTTTCTTCACGTAAGCTCCGTGAATGCGGCGAGTAATCACATTTGCCGCTAACATATACGACAGCAAATCCGAGTGCGAACCGAACTCAATTACTACATTTTTACCCGCATCCAAACACTGCAAAACCTCAGTTACATAATTTTTAGGACAGCGTTTCCGAATGTATTTCAAATCATTTAAACGCTCTAATTTGCGCTGCAAAGCCATAATCGAAGATTTATTTCCCCGCTTTTCTTCGCAAAACATTTGAATATCTTCGTTGGTCATTTCCAGCAACTTATTTATCCAACCGCTGCCCAACTCATTTCGCAAAATAATCGCATTTTCGATACTAGCTTCCGACAAATTTAACTCGCGCTGCACCAGCGAAATATCTTCCACTTCAATTTGATCGAAACTCAAAAACAACTCTTGAGCATCGCGGACACCCCGGCGTTTGGTCGATTCAGGATCGAGGGTATAAATCTGAATTTTATCGGGAAACAACTGCCGCAAACCTTTAACAGTGCTAAATTGTTTTCCTTCCGAAACAGCTTCCCACCCGTACTCCGAGTGCATATCGAAAATTAGATTGACAGCAGCTTGCTTGCGAATAATTCCCGACAGCAGCAAGCGCGTCAGAAAAGATTTCCCAGTTCCCGACTTGCCAAAAACTCCGTTGCTGCGTTCCACAAATCGGTCTAAATCCAAGCACACAGCAACGTCCATGTCAATCGGTTTGCCGATCGCAAAATTGCGGCGGTACGGGTCATCTTCCCAGCCAAAAACCGCTCTAAAATCGGTTTCTTTGGCATCAAACACCTGGGAAAAGTGGCTGGGAATCGTTTTAACCGGCAGCAACTCCATATCGGCGCCCGTTTGCGGCTCAAAAGAACCCAAATTTCCCAAGGCTAACTTTTTATCGGGGACTCCGTTACCTGTTGGATTGAAGATTGCTTGAGATTTTTCTTTTTCCGCAGTCAGCATCAACATGGGCGAAAGCTCGATCGTACCGTAGGTGCTGCTACCGGCGAGGACTGCTATGAGAAAATCGTCGTTGGGGTTGGGAGGATTGGATAAAATTCGTCCGCTGGAAGTTCCGAGAGACACGTCGGTGAGCATACAGAAAAAGTGCGATCGCACCCCCCGCACTACTAGAAATTTCCCCACCCTCATATCTTCCACCGAAACATCAGCGTGCAGCCGCACTTCTAATCCCTTGCTCAGGGAACCTTGAATAACAGAGCCTAACGGTTTGTCATTAATCATTAGTCAGTTGTTAGTTGTTAGTTGTTAGTTGTTAGTTGTTAGTTGTTATTTGTTGGTTGTTATTTGTTATTTGTTATTTGTTGGTTGTTATTTGTGAGTTGTGAGTTGTGAGTTGTTGGTTGTTATTTGTGAGTTGTTAGTTGTTATTTGTGAGTTGTTAGTTGTTAGTCGTTTTTGTTTATTTATTATTTGGTAATTATTAGCAACTAGCAACTGGCAACTAGCAACTGCTTTCCTAGCAACTAGCAACTGCTTTCGGAGTCAACTGTCAACTGTCAACTGTCAACTGTCAACTGTCAACTGTCAACTGTCAACTGTCATCGGAGTCAACTGTCAACTGTCAACTGTCAACTGTCAACTGTCAACTGTCAACTGTCAACTGTCAACTGTCAATTACCATTCCGATTCTAATGGCAGTTCAAAGAAACTCGGACTCAGCTCTATATCGGTCAAATCCGTTTCGCTCAAATAAGCATCGGTCAAAGATACCCCTTTTAAACTTGCGCCTTTGAGGTTTGCACCTTTAAGGTTAGCACCTCTGAGATTAACTCGAAATAAATGAGCATCGCTCAAGTCTACCTCAGTTAAATCGGCTCCCTCCAAATTTACTCTCATCAAATCTGCTTTTCTGAGGTCTGCTTCGTTTAACTTCGCGCCGCTGAGATCGGCCCTTGTTAAGTCTACACCTCTCAAGTCTGCCCCGCTCAAGTTAGCGAACAACAAAGTAGCTCCGGTGAAATCTGTCTCCCTCAAATCGGCATCGCTTAAATTAGCGCCGCTGAGATCGGCCCTTGTTAAGTCTACACCCCGCAGGTCGGCAGAACTCAAGTTTACTTGGTGCAAAATTGCGCCGCTTAAATCGGCTCCTCTCAAATCTGTTCCCTCCAAGTTTGCACCTTTGAGGTAAGCTTTTTTTAAGCTGGCTCTGCTAAGGTCTACATTTTTGAGATTGACCGAACTTAAGTTAGAACCGCTCAAATTAGCTCCGCTTAAATCTGACCCATTTAAGTCTGCTCCGGTTAAGTTTACCCCTTGCAGCGATACATTGGCAGCAATTAAATAAGCTCCGGCTTTCCGGGGGTCAATGCCTTCTGAAAACAATGTTTGGTTGCTGTAAACAGCTTTTTCTAAAATGGTGCCGCTCAAACTGGTTTCTCTCAAGTCCGCTCCGCTGAGGTTGGCTCCTGCTAAGTTTGCCCGATCGAGTTTGGCTCCAAATAAAATAGCTTTGTATAAGTTTGTCCGCCGCAAATCGGCTCCTTTTAAATCGGCTCCGGTCAAATCTACCATAGCCAGATTTAACCCCGGGAGCGAGGCATTGGGAGCTAGCAAAATTGCTCCCATTGCAGCGGGGTCAATCTCTTGGGGAAAGATAGTCCGGTTGTTGTAGACGGTCTTGTCTAAAATGGCTCCCGTCATCTGAGAACCTCGCAAATCTGCTCCGCTGAGGTTGGCTCTGGTTAAGTTGGCTCCGGCGAGATTTGCTCCAACTAAATTGGCCTTGATCAAACTTGCGCCTTTGAGGTTGGCTTGACTGAGTTCGGCTCCTACGAGAGTAGCTTCTCGGAGGACAGCACCGGTCAAATCGGTTCTGGTGAGGTTGGCTAAATTGAGAAATGACTCAGCTAAATCTGCCCCGCCCAGATTTGCGCCGGTGAGGTCGGCTTCGATCAGGTCTGCATACCTGAGAATTGCGTCGCTGAGGTTGGTTTCTCGGAGGTCGGTTCCCCTGAGGTTTGCTCCCCGGAGTTCTGCACCGCCGAGGTTGGTGCCTTTAAGCGGTTGTCCCCTGAGGTCGAGCCGGTGCAGAAAGTCACCAACGTTCATTTCCATGTCGATTTGCCCTTTCTATTCTTGACCCTAGCTTGACATTCCGAGGGCTGAATCGGGAATAGGGGAAAAACTATAAATTTTTTGAGGTTGAAGCCTCGCTCCGGCGGACGCGACTTGTCCGACGGGGAAGCTCTCGCGATCGAGCCCGACTTGCAGGGTTTTGAGCGGATCTCCACCGGAGGAAACCATGAATTCTAATTTTTGCAAGTCGGGATCTGTGCTGAGGTTGTCGAGAATTTGGGCGATCGCCCTGACGTAAGGATGATTTTGGTCCGAGTACCAGTCGGGGGCCGCGAGTCCGGCTTGATCGAAGCCGAGATGAACGATGAGGGAGCCTTCTCCGAACAAAGCTATTCCCACCGGCCGCGCTTCTTCTTGCAGCAGCAAGTGATGGGCCGCCGCCAAATGCCGCAGTTTTTCGAGGTGTTCGTACCGATTTTGAATGATTGCATCTTCGTCTTTTCCTTCTGACGAATGCCTTCTACTTTCTGCCTTCGTTTCGTCCCACTGAATCGCCACTGTTACTAAATAAGTTTGCAGCAGCATATGACCGAGTTTTTCGGCTTTGGTTGCCAGATAGATCGAGTTGTAATCTGTGGCTTCAATTAGTAAGGGGACGCGATCGGCTACTTCAATGCCGTAACCTTTCAAACCGGCAATTTTGCGAGGGTTGTTGGTAATCAACCGAATTTTTTTCACTCCCAAATCGTTGAGCATTTGCGCTCCGACGCCGTAGTTGCGCAAATCGGCGGGAAATCCCAACCGCTCGTTAGCTTCGACGGTATCGTATCCGATGTCTTGCAGCGAGTAAGCTTTTAGTTTATTCACCAGTCCAATGCCCCGACCTTCTTGGCGCAAGTAGACTATGATGCCGGAACCGGCATTTTCGATCATTTTCAGTGCCGCTTGCAGTTGCATCCGACAGTCGCAGCGCAGCGAGCCCAAAGCATCGCCGGTCAGGCATTCGGAATGCACCCGCACCATCACGGGTTTGTCTTTAAATTCTGCCGGCTCGCCCTTGACAATGGCAACGTGTTCTGAGTTGTCTTGAGTGTCGCGGTAGGCGTAAATCATAAACTCGCCGAATTCAGTGGGCAATTTGGCGACTGTTTCGCGGCGGACGAAGCGATCGTGCTTCAGGCGGTAGCTAATTAAGTCAGCAATGCTGATGATTTTGAGCTTGTGGGTTTTGGCGTACTCGATTAATTCCGGCAACCTCGCCATCGAACCGTCGGGGTTTTGAATTTCGCAGATGACGCCGCTGGGATAGAGGCCGGCGAGTCTGGCGAGGTCAACGGAGGCCTCGGTGTGACCGGCGCGTTTGAGGACGCCACCGTCGATCGCCCGCAGCGGGAAAATGTGACCGGGACGGCGCAAATCTTGAGGTTTGGTATCCGGGTGGATAGCTACTTGGATGGTGCGGGCCCTGTCTTCGGCGGAGATACCGGTACTGACGCCGTTGACTGCATCGATGCTGACGGTAAAGGCAGTTTGGTTCTTGTCGGTGTTTTTGCTGACCATGAGGGGCAGTTCCAGGCGATCGAGCCTTTCGCCGCTCAAGGCCAGACAAATCAAACCCCGGGCGTTCACTGCCATGAAATTGATGTTGTCGGGGGTGGCGAATTGGGCGGCACAAATCACGTCGCCTTCGTTTTCGCGGTTTTCGTCATCGACCACTACCAGCATCCGACCTGCTTTCAGGTCTGCGAGGGCGCTGTCAATTGAGTCAAATTGAAAGGATTGAGTTGAGGTGTTGTTATTTGGCACTGAGCAGTTCAAGCTATAAACAGTATTGTTATGGAAATAGAATCTATTGTTGATTGTAACCTTTTGTTTCCGGCAGGGGGATTGCCCGAGCCAGATGAGTTTAACACCATTTTTGAGCTTGTTTACTATAAATCTTGCTTTTTGTCAATCAAAAAATGACCGGAGTATTTAATGCACTCAACTGATATCGCGAAGATTTTAGGCAAACCGTACTTCCAAGCTCCTAATTGCCTAATTTACAATATGGATTGTTTGGAAGCAATGAGGCGGCTGCCCGAGCAATGCGTAGATTTAACCGTTACCAGCCCGCCTTACAATATTGGCAAAGAGTATGAAAAATCCTTGCTTTTAAATGAGTATTTAAACTGGTGCGAGCAGTGGATAGCGGAGGTTTATCGGCTAACGGTCGATCGAGGGGCTTTTTGGCTGAATTTAGGTTATTTGTCAGTGCGCGATCGGCAAAAAGTAATTTTTAAATCATGAGCGATTACTGCGATATTGCGGATCAAAGAATCGATAATTTTTGGAAAAAAAAGGAACTCATAGAAGCAAAATTATGTTAATTCTAAATCCGAAGTTCCCCCGCTCAAATGTTTCAAAGATAGAAGTTAGACACAAAAACATTCATAAACCGAGTTTCTTGACAAAAACCTAGGCTTTCAGGCTTATGCCCTGGCAATAAACCCGGTTTGTGACACCCCGTGCGAAAGTTATATCTTTGTAAAAAACTACTTTGTAAAACAACTACTTTTGAGTGAGAAAAGCTTTCAGCTCTGGGAGTTCGCCCGCCCGCACCCATTCAGCATCTCCCCGGCGCACCTTGGTGCGAGCCGTGATTTTTTGGACTTCCCACAACTGCCGCTTAGTATAAGGGCCTTCGGCTTGTCCGCTGCGGAAGACGTACCATTCGGGGTTGTCTTGCTGCGGTTGTGCCGATCGCCCCGTCAGGGTTCTTGCAGAAATCTCGGTTGGCGCTGGCGGCTCCATTGGCGGCACCGATCGATCGCCCCTGGGGAGAATTGTTAGCAGTATCTTCTGCTGTCGGCGGCTCGTTTTTGGTGGCTTGGCTGTGCAAGTGGTTTGCTAGGGCAGCAGCTATTTGGGCCAGGGCCGCCGGATTGCGCTTCCACAGGTAAAAGCCAGTTCCTCCGGCTAGAAGAGCAGCGCCAAAGATTGCGCCTCCCCAAAACCCGTTATCACCGCTGCTGACAACTCTAGTTCGCTCCCTTCTGGGAACGTATTCGGGGGGTAGAACTACTGTTCTGGTGCAGCCGGTAAAAATTGCACAGGTCAGAGCGATCGCGGTCAACCGTAAGGTACGATCGAGCGACGTTTTCGATCGAGTCATGGTTTGGGTTTGTAAAGGGTATTTCCATTTTCCCAGACCAGGCTGCTCATTGGTTGGGATACTACAGCAATTGTTTCTCTACCGAAAGCAGCGACAAGCGATCGGATTTGCAATTCTCAGGCACGGTTTTGGGGCGATCGAGAGTGCCCGGATGTAGCGCTATTGTTAAAATATGAATCTGTCTGAGGGAGGTGGCGTAATGAATATTACTTTGAGTCCAGAGCAGATGCAATTGATTGAGGCGCAATTGGCGCAGGGGCAGTTTAGTTCGCCCTCGGAGGTAATCACGAAAGCCCTCCAAACTCTGGCGCAAACCCAGAAGCATTATTGGGAGTGGGAGGAAAAAGTGCGTGAGTCTGTTGAGCAAGCGGAGGCGGAACTATCGCGGGGTGAGGGAATTCCGTTAGAAAGCGCGATCGAGCAATTGCAGGAAAAGTTTCGCAAGGCACGAGAGGTTAAAGGATGAGCCAATGCTTTGTCTCTCCAACTGCCAGCCGAGACTTGGATGCGATTGCCGATTATTTTGTTGCTCGCAATATCGAGGCTGGTGAGCGGTTGCTTCGGGAGTTTGTCAAAAAGTGTGAAAACTTAGTGAAGTTTCCGAATATGGGACGCAGTTACGATCGAATTAAGCCTGGACTCCGGGGAGTGCCACTGGATGACTACATTATCTTTTATCGAGTTATTGACAACGGCATCGAAATTTTGCGGGTGGTGAGCGGCTACCAAGAGTTTGAGGCAATGTTTCCCGACGAAACATGAGCGGTGGGAAGACTCAAGACTAAAGCAATTGCCCAAGCTCAAGTGTAGTGGGACAATATTGATATCCGCTTCAATTGTCCCTCTCATGAATAACTGGCCGAAGTTCCTCCCCCTTCCTGCATCATGGGCAAAAGGTTTTGCCTTAAGCAGTGGCTTTTGGCTGATTGTTTCGGTACTGCTGCCTGGATCTTATTACTACTACTACAGATTTAGCACAGCGTACTGGCGCAGCATCAGCAGTTCTGACTTTGAAGGCGCGATCGCATTTGCTTGGTTGTGCCAGATACCGTTATTTGCTTTCTACCATTGGGGATTAGCTAAAGTTGCTGAGTGGGTGGAAAGTCGCAGCCACAACCAACCGCCGACAGTAACAGTATCGCCTTGGCTGCACTGGAGGGAAGGCATCATCGCATTTGCCACTCTGCCTGCTGCGATCGTGATGGGAATTCCGGCGATCGCCTTTTTGATGCTGCCGCTCAGGGACTCTTCAGGCGCGATCGTTGCTTTAATTCTAGGAACTGCGATCGCATCTGCTTATTTGTATCATTTCCGCTTTGCAAGGCTGCTTAAAATTATTCTCAAATTCCTATGGATTTTCTATGCAGACTTGCTCAAGATATTGCAAATTCTGTTAGTTCCAACACTAACCGGTACGCCGTTTTTTCTGCTAACTGTTGCGACGGCCCCAATGGTGCCAAAACAGCTACTGCCGCTGACAACCTTTCTGTTAGTTGTTTGCGTGTTTCTGAGCGGCATAGTCGGATATGCAGCTTTGCAGTATTGGTCGGCGCATTTAGTTAATTGGGCCGCGAAGTGGTGGCCGGCCGACTCTCCTGGTTACAGTCGGATTCAAGCTCGAAAAGCTTGGAAACACAACAAAACAGCAGCTACTCAATCTTTTGTGCGGCATACAACCAGTTGGCATTTAGCGGCTAACGACGCTACCTACCTAATTTATTTCAATTGGAGTGCGATCGTATTTGGTGCGATCGGTGTTCTGATGTTGGGAGAGCCGTCAGAATGGTCAGAAACAGAAGAAGAGATGTTAGGATCTGTCGTGGCGCTAGTTTGGATGGCACTGTGGCATTTCCGGGGGTGGCCGCGCGAAGTAGAAATTGCTAGGGGTAAGCCCGAGGCCAAAAAGACCTCGCGCGATCGTAAATTACCCGCTGCCGATCCGGTTGAAGTCGAACTCAACCAGCTTGCCGCCGAGTTCGGCGATGCTCGGATGAGGCCTGTAAGAAAACCGCCGTCAGCAACTCAAAAGCCTAAGTCAGAGCAGGCTCAGTGGTACGTATTCCGCAGCGGTAAAGCCGAGGGGCCTTATACTAAGCGGCAGTTGCGAGATGTGCAGAAGATTACCGATCGCACCAAAGTGAGGCTGGGACAAACCGAGTGGCAGCGCGCTGGTGAAATTCCACAATTAGCGGCGTTTCTAACTCAAAAATAAGGCGCGATCGCGAAACGATTATTCTCGGCGGGGCTGAACAGAACTCCACAGCTTCAAATATTCAGATCGAACAGATTCATCAATCTCCTGGGCTAAACTTTCAGCCAAGTTGAGGGTTCGGATCAGTTCCTGTACGTCCGCCAAATCCTTAAGTCGATCGGGCGCTGTCAATCCCGAAGCCAGTTTAAGCTCAACCAAAGTAGTTAACCGAACAACCTTAATCCCGTCTAACTCAACTGAGACGATCGCTGGATCTGGAAAACTAACCGACTTAGGCTTGCCGTCGCCGGGAAACTCCCCCGCTGTGATAATTTCTACTGATACTCCCGTGGCAGCGTCTTTAAACATTTTTGTTGCCCCTGCAAATGCAAGTACAAAACCTCTGCCTACCAGGGACGATCGAAATTCTTCTAGACCTTCAGCAGTCATCAGCAAGTCTACATCTTGAGTCGCTCTGACGTAACCGTGAATAGTTAAAGCCATGCCACCAATTACCGCATAGTCGATACCAGCCCTGGTGAGTCTATCTTTTAGGTTTGCCAGAGTTTGATATACCTTGCCCTGCTGCATAAAAAATAAATCGAGTTCGATAATTGACTGCATGGTTCAAGTTTTCCCTAAAAAAAAACCCTCAACTTTGTGAGGGCTTTGCGATGCCAGGAACGAGACTTGAACTCGTGACACGTGGATTTTCAGTCCACTGCTCTACCAACTGAGCTATCCCGGCTTGTTTTTTCGCGCTTTACTATCTTAGCAGACACATACAGAATTTAGCAAGCACTTTTCACAAATAATTTTTAGATCGCCCCAAAGCGCCAACCTGTAAGCTAAAAGCTGCAACTGGCGATCGCTCGATTCCCGATCGTCCGACAGTCCGACAGGGGTTGAAACCCCTGTCTCATAGCTGAAGTCGGTTGAAACCGACTGCTAACCCGATCGCCAGCGCGCTCAATTTTAGTTTTCTTTAGTTTTCTTTGAGAGGACTTTAGCTATGAGACAGGGGTTTTTAACCCCTGTCGGACGATCGGACTGTCGGACTGTCGCCTAAGCCCGATCGCCCTTTTTGCGATGATTTAGATGATGCGCTGAGTAAAATCCTCAATCCCCAACAAATTGGAGGCAACTCCCGTGAGAGAAGCCAACACTTGACCGCTGCTAGCAACACTAATCAAAGTTGCATTGTTAGCAGAAGTAAAGCTGAGCTGACTGAAGGTTAAACCCCCCGATAACCCAATTAAATCTTGACCTTTCTCAAAATCAAGAATCGTGTCAATCCCCTGGGAGGGCGCTAACAGAAATACATCGCGGCCAAAACCGCCAATCAGAGTATCTTCACCAGTTTCACCGACAAGGAAATCGTCGCCGTTGCCGCCAGTCAAGAGATCGTTGCCGCTGCCGCCGTAGAGAGAATCGTTACTCTCGCCGCCGTCGATCTTGTCAGAAGCTCGGTTGCCAAACAGGATATCTTCGCCGTTAAAACCGACTAGAGAATCCTCTCCTTTCCCTCCATAAATAGTGTCGTCTCCTATTCCTCCGTCAACGGTATCGTTATCTTGATTGCCGTTCATCCAATCGTTACCTTCAAGACCTAAAATTTGGTCATTTCCCCGCTTGCCGCTGATGGTATCGCTGCCGCTAGTACCGGCGATCGCATCATTGCCATCCGTACCGATAATTTGATTGGGCTCCGTGCTAATTATATCCACACTGCCCCCGATAACTGGAACAGCAGGTGCATCGGGTACTGTTGCTGTTTGAATCTGTGAAGTTAAAGCAGCGCCTGTATTTTCAGCAACTACCTCGGCAATAGTTTTGTTTCCCGCTGTAACTTCCTTGAAATCTTTAGCAGTTTCCCCCAATGCTACCTTTTGGATGCGGGCAATTGCAGTGTTTAGCGATGCACCGGAATTGTTAGATGCTGCCGCATCTGTGCGCTGATTTGTCTCTGCCATCACTTGCGCAGCTTGCGGGGCAATTTCTAAAACTTTTTGGATGTTTAAACTGGGCTCAATTTGCTGAGTTTTAGTTGCAGCTTCCCCGACGATCGCACTTAACTGCGCTGGATTGGTCAAATCCAGATTGTTGCCGGTTTGAATTCGATCGGTAACTGCGGCAACGACATTTTTAACAATGACATTATTCGCAGCATTAGAAGCACCGTCAATTAAACTGGTGGTTTGGGTAATGAAGTTTTGCAGCTTGCTCATTGCTGTCAAAACTGCCACTCCTCCCGATCGCCCGCCCTTAACTGCCTCGATCGGATCTAAGCTGGTGATGTCAACGTCAGACGGAATCCCCAGCGCCGATTTTACAAGGGATTGTGCTCGATCGAGATTAATTCCGCGATCGGCTAAATCCACCACCAAACTCGTTAACAGAGTCACGACGGTGGAATCCGGCGGCGCCTTCACAGGCGTCTCCAGCGGCAATCCCGTCGCTGTATCGATGCCGCCAAAAGCCACAATATTGCCTTCTGACTGTTCGAGTTCGCCGTTCTTATTCGTATCAAAACTCTCGAAGGGAATATTGAGTTCGTATTCCCCAGTAGAACTCGTGATAGTAGACGGTTCGTTATTATCTAAAACCCCATTTTTGTTGGCGTCAAAGAACAAAGTTGCACCCGCAATGTAACCGTCAATTACTTGACCCCTGGCAAAACTTATCAAGTTAATAAAATTGTTCGCAGTCGCGCCTGCCCTGTCCGTTGCTGTTAATTGAAGCGGCACAAATTCCAGTCGAGAACTTTGACCGCTGAAGGTAAGAGTATTCGGATCGAATGTCAGCCAACTCGGCAGCGGTTGACCTGTGGTTTGCGTCGCCCTGTAGGTGAGAGTGTCTCCCGGATCTCGATCGATAAATGTATTTTGTGGCAGAGTAATCTGGAACGGTAATGAGTTTCTTACCACCAAGAAAGGCAATACTACATTCACTACCGGCGGGTTGTTTAGATTGTTTGGTGTCGGCGTGGGAGTTGGTGCCGGTGTCGGGGTAGGAATCCCCACAGGTGTTGGCGTGGGAGTTGGTGCCGGTGCCGGTGTCGGGGTAGGAATCCCCACAGGCGTTGGCGTGGGAGTTGGAGTTGGTGCCGGTGTCGGCGTGGGCGTTGGCGTCGGAGTTGGCGGTAACGTGAAAATTGGCGGTGTCGGGGTAGGAGTCCCCACAGGTGTCGGCGTGGGAGTTGGCGCCGGTGTCGGCGTGGGAGGTAGCACAGGGGGCGCTGTCGGTGTGGGAGTCCCCACAGGTGTCGGGATGGGAGTTGGCGCTGGTGTTGGCGTGGGAGTCCCCACAGGTGTCGGCGTGGGAGTCCCCACAGGTGTCGGGGTGGGAGTAGGCGCTGGTGTCGGCGTGGGAGTTGGCGCTGGTGTCGGGGTGGGAGTCCCCACAGGTGTCGGGGTGGGAGTCCCCACAGGTGTCGGGGTGGGAGTAGGCGCTGGTGTCGGCGTGGGAGTAGGCGCTGGTGTCGGCGTGGGAGTCCCCACAGGTGTCGGGGTGGGAGTCCCCACAGGTGTCGGGGTGGGAGTAGGCGGTGGTACGATCGCAGTAGTAACGATCGCACTTAAAGCAGAACCGTCATTATTGCTGGGGTTCGGATCGCCCGTTGCTGAGGTGCTGCGGGAAGTATTGCTGATACTGCCGATCGTCGGAGCGATTAAACTCACAGTACGGGTAACGCTAGCACCATTAGCCAAATTGACGATCGCCGGAAAAGTCACCACCCCTGTAATCGCGTCGTAAGTACCGCCGTCAGAAGCCTGAACTCCCGTCAAACCAGGGATAATGCTGTCACTCACCACCACAGTGCCAGCAGCGCTGGGGCCCAAATTGGCGGTAGTAATTGTATAAGTAACAGTCCCCCCCGGAATGGCTGATGCGGGGCCGCTCTTGGTTGTGGAAACGTCCGCTGCGCTGCCGATGACTGTGGTGACTCGGCCGCCTCCCTGGCTGGGAACCGCCGCGATAATTGAGCCATCGTTGTTATTGACATTCGGATCGGGAGTATCCGAGGTACTGCGCACGATGTTGGTGATGCTAGTGAGAGTGGTTGGCGGCACAAAGGATATCGTCCGAGTCACGCTAGTACCACTTGCTAAACTGGCGATCGCCGGGAAGCTGACAACACCTGTATTCGGATCGTAAGCACCGCCATCCGATACGCTGACTCCAGTTAAACCGGGAATCAGACTATCTGCGATCGCCACGTTCGCAGCGGGATTCGGGCCGCTATTTTGGGATGTAATTGTGTAGGTGAGTATTTCGCCTGGATTGATAGTAGCCGGGGCGGTTTTGAGGGTGACAACATCAGCGCTGGAGCCGATCGAGGTGGTCACAGTCGCACCGCTGTTATTGGCAATATTGGGGTCGGGAGTAGCGGAGATGCTTTTTGCCGTGCTGCTGATGGTGCCGCTCGCGGGTGCTGTAAAGCCGATCGTCCTTGTTACCGTAGTAGCGTTGCTGAGGGCGATCGCCGTCCAAGTCACAATCCCCGTAGCTGCGTTGTAAGTGCCGCCATCGGATGCCGTAACTCCCGTCAAACCCGGAACGATGCTGTCAGTAATAGTAACGCCTTCGGCAGGACTCGGGCCGTTGTTGACTGTGGTAATTGTGTAGCTCACCGTAGCGCCGGCATTCGCGACTGTCGGCCCGGTTTTGGTGGTGGCGATGTCTGCGCTGGAGGCGATCGCGGTGATGACAGAGGAATTCGTGCTGCTGCCGTCGTTGTTGGTGAGTACAGGGTCGGGGGTCGCAGAGCTGCTCCGAGCCGTGTTGGTGACTGAGCTAACAGTCGCTGGAGCGACAAAACTGACGGTACGGAGAACTGTACTGACGGCTAGGGATGCGATCGGCGGGAAGCTGACAATACCCGTAACCGGATCGTAAGTGCCGCCGTCCGATGCCGAGACTCCAGTTAAACCCGGAACGATGCTGTCAGTAATCGTGACATTAGCTGCGGAGTCTGGCCCGTTGTTTGCCGTAGTCAGGGTGTAAGCAATAGCTGACCCAGCAGTCGCAGTAACCGGGCCGCTTTTGGTAGTAACGAGGTCGGCAGCAGCGCCAACAACTGTCGTACTGACTAGACTTGTTGCATTTGAACCGCTGTTATTCGTAAGGTCGGGGTCGAAAGTGGCTGCACTGCTGGATGCCGCGTTGCTGAAGGTGCTGCCGCTAGCTAAACCTGGAGGTGCAGTTACTGTCAGGGTGTAAGTGACAGATTCGCCGGGATTGAGAACGGGAATTTTCGGCCAAATGACGTTCCGTGTCGTGCTTGAGTAAGTCCCGCCGCTGGAGGCAATTATAGCGGGATTTGCTGGATAAGCCGGCAGTAATTCGATCGGTATTTCATCTTGAACGAAAACTTGTTGAGCGGGTTGCGGCCCCTGATTGGTGGTAGTAATTGTGTAGGTGATGCTGCCGTTCGACTTGATTAATGCCGGCCCGCTTTTGGTGGTAACAACGTCAGCTTGACTTGTGGGATTAGGATTGACAGTCTCAATTTTGAGGTTGCGAATTTCGTGGAAGTTAGTAGCAACGCCCGTCGAACTGGCAAAACCAAATTTTAAATTAGCAGGTACTGCTCCGTTTATCGCTGCTAGATTTGGGACGTCGAGCAAAGTTTCGCCCTGGCTGGTAAACAAGCCGTCGTTATTCACATCTAAGGCAACTGTGAGACGGTTTGGCGTTGGAGAATTAGGGGGAGCTAAGGTAATTTGAATGCTTCTTTTCGCTGCATCCCGGCTGGTAGTGACAGTATTGTCGAAGTCATAACCGGGATCTAAAAAGTCAATACTTTTGGGGATGTTGTCGATGCCTGTGGGAGAAATGACATTTGTTAAAAACGCATAACCGCCTGCTTGACTGCCTCTGAGGGTAATTGAATCAGGCCTGTAAGCATCCAGAGTGGAACCGGGAATTGCTGCTGGTGCCGGCCCCGAACGCCCTTCGGTATTATTAGAAAAATTCCCAAACTCATCCAATCCAAAGCCTAAATAACCTCCCACCAATCCAGGTGTGGGGGATGCAGGAGTATTGACGTTGGCATAGCCCAGAGAACCGCCAAAGCCTCCTGCTGCTGTCGGACTGGCTGTCCCGTCAATCAGGAAGAAGCTAATACCGTCTCCCGGCTGCGGCGCGATCGAACCGTTTGGGCCTGGAGAAGTAGCGCCGTTGTAAGCAAAGAAATCGAAGGTCATTTTCAGACCCTCTGTGGAGGGTATGGCGTTGTCGTAGATGACAAAGGCTGGGAGTGCCACACCGTTGCTGGTCAATCTCAAAGCCCCAGAGCCTGGTACATCACCCCCCAAGCCGGGAAGTATCCCAGATGAAGTTCCTCCGGTGATACCGGGAATAGCTTGGGTACTGGCTGGATAGGCTGGGTTGGGGTCGAATACCTTGCCGTTTTGTCCTCCGTAAATCCAAGGCCCCTTAACTGTGGCGTTGCTAAAAGTTTCGTTAATTAAGGTACCGAGGACAAAACTGTAAGTTTCCAGCACTTCTTTTTGAAATGCTAAATTGGCTGCGATTTCTCCTGCAACTACTTCTAATTCCCAGTCGCCGCCGAGTTCTGCACTTCCGGTCAAATTAGCGGAAGCGGCAATATTTGCACCCGTAAGTTCCCGCAGCCGCTGCACGAAAGTCTGGCCGGTTTCTCCTGCTGCTGCGCTGCACGCCACCAGCAGAATGTCTCCGTTTTTTATTAAAGATTTTTGCCACTGCTGCAATTGGCTGCTGTAGTTTTCTATGCTGTTGCTGTCTAGTGTGGCGGCACCGAGTTGCAGGCTGGCTGGTTTGCCGTGGGCGACTATTTGGATGCTGTCAAACCCGCTGCGTTTGGCTAAAGTTTGGGTGATTTTTGCTACTCCGTCGCCCGTCGGGTTGAGGATAATTACTTGTGTTCCTGCTGTGACTCCGCTGGCGAGTTGTTGCCAGTTTTCAACGCGCGAGTCGATGAAGATGATGTGTTTTTCTGGTGTTTTCGGCAGATTTAGCCTGTTGCTTGCTGTCGGCGCTGCAAAAAGCTCGATCGACTCTCTGCCCCAATCTGCCTGCCGATCGCATTCAACTAATTCGCCTATTGACAAACTGAATGTCATATCTTCTGGTAGCAATTTCATATTTTATTTGCACTGAGGTTGATGTAAAAATCGAACAATAATGCCCGAACCCTGGGAATTATTCAACCGCAAATTGTGGGAATAGCGGCGCTGCTATCCATTGTTTCCCGGTTTCCCGCGAGCGAGCATCGCACCCTTTACTAAAATAGATTTGAGTCGCAATTAAAAAGTGAATAAGTTTTCAGCTAATGCTGCGGCTTCGACTTGGAAACTCATCCATTTATATCGTTACGACACATTATATATGGGTAGTGAGTAGAACCTGGGATAATTACTTTAATTTTGGTTAAGCTAATTTTTTCGCTCTCGATAGTCGGACTCCCGCGCACTGTTTCTTGCCAAGTCGGGCTCAACAAAAACTCGATTTTGAAAAAAAAAGACGGCTTACCGAGGTTTCGGTGCTTTCTGGTTGAATTGACATACTTTATTAGTTTCGATCGGCGTTTGCTTTTCTCTATTTAAGCTATCGGCGCAACTTCTGTTTTTTTACGCAAATCTAGAATTTTTGTTACACAACTTGATAAAAGCGGGGATACGGAGGCATCAAAAAGTTAATTTCAGTCCTGGACGCATCGATCCCCCCAACCCCCCTTAAAAAGGGGGGCTTTCAGGTTCCCCCCTTAAAAAGGGGGGCGCCGGGGGGATCAGCATTTGAGCCATGGAGTGCGTCCAGGACTAAATTTTAGCCGATCGCCCGGAACCGCCCACCTGTAAGCTAAAAGCTGCAACTTAGAATCCAACAATCGCTATGGCACTGCAACATCGAGACAGCCGGGGCAAAAGTATGCTGATTTTAGGCATAATTTGGCTGCTGGGGGCAATTAGCGATCGCCTCTGGTTTGCCTGCGATCGATCTGTACCCGCCTGGGATCAAGCAGAATACCTCACTAGCACGCTGAATTACTTGCAGGCGTTGCAGCATCCTCAGTGGTTTTCCGGCGAGTGGTGGACAAACTTCTGGCTGCTTTCGACGAAAATTCCGCCCTTGGCGTACATCTTAACGGTACCGTTTCTGCATATTTTTGGTGCTGGGGGCGATCGGGCAACCCTCGTTCATTTATTATTTAGTGCAATTCTCCTCGCCTCAGTCTACAGTTTGGGCGTCCAATTATTTAACAGGCAAGTCGGTTTGTGGGCGGCTGCAATTTGTATTTTATTGCCGGGGCTTTATCGGTTCCGCTTGCAATTTTTACTAGATTTTCCCCTAACTGCTGCGATTACTTTTTGTTTCTATTGTCTGACTATGTGGAAGGAAGAAGGTTCGGCAGCGGATTTTGTAACGGATGTAGCGGATGTAGCGGATGTAACGGATGTAGCGGATGTAACGGATAGACTGAAGTTGGAAAAAAGAACCAAAAAGAAGCATAAATTCTCCCCCTCTCCCCCTCTCCCCCTCTCCCCCTCATCTTTCTTCTGGGCGATCGCCTTTGGAATTTCTCTCGGCTTATCAATATTAGTTAAACACACTACAGTATTATTTCTGTTTACACCGATTCTGTGGTTGGCAGTTGGTGCAGTGCGGCAAAAAGCTTGGGGAAGATTAGCTCAATTAGCTGGTGCTTTGTTGCTGTCAGCGGCGGTATTTGGGCCCTGGGCGAAAACCAATTGGCTGTTAATTTTGACCGGGGGAAAACGGGCAACGCTGGATTCTGCGATCGCCGAAGGAGATCCTGGCCTCAATACCATCGATGCTTGGATTTATTACGGTAAACACTTGCCGCAACACGTTTCTTGGCCTCTGTTACTGATTCCCTTAGTTGGATTTATACTCTATTATTGGCGAAATCGAGCGGACAGTCAGTCAATCTTGTACCTTAACTCCTGTCGGTGGTTGGCGGTGTTTTGGGTAGGAGCTTATTTAATTAATTCCCTAAATCTCAACAAAGATGACCGATATGTGATACCTTATTTACCAGTATTAGCAATCTTTTTAGCTTACTGTTTGACGCTGTGGCCTTCTCGTTGGGGGCGGCAAATTCGCTGGGCCACAATTGGCTTGGCAATGGTGGCGATGCTGTTCCATATCTGGCCGCTGGGCGGTGCTTTGGGAGATAGCTTAGTTCAAATTGTCAGTCCCGGCAATTCCAGCTATCCTTACTTGGGAAAAGAGTGGCCGCACCGAGAAGTAATTGCCGAAATTATTGAGACCGAACCTTATTTGCAATCGACTTTGGGCGTGTTGCCTTCGACGCCGGAAATTAACCAGCACAATTTGAATTATTACGGGGCTTTGGCGAATTTTCAGGTTTACGGGCGGCAGGTGGGAACGAATTTAAAAGAAGTGCCTCAGGATGTGCGATCGCTTTCTTGGTTTGTAACTAAAACCGGCCCGCAAGGTTCGATTCGGGAACGGATTAAAAAAGCTCAAAATGCAGCGGTGGCTGCGATAGAAACTGGTGGCAAGTTTCAGTTGCAAAAAAGTTGGGTTTTGCCTGACAATACTAATTTGAATCTTTACCGCAAGCGATCGCACCCGGTGGAAATACAGCCGTTGAATGAAGCGCGATCGCAAGTACAATTAGAGCAAGTGACTGTCCTGGCAAAATCGGTTCCCGGTGTGGCGCTACCGGTGACTTATATTTGGTCTGGGCCTTGGCAGCAGTTGCAGTCTGGTTTAGTATTGCTAACGTGGCAAAATCAGCAGTCTGGCGATATTTCAGCGGGACAGACTTTCAGGATTTTACACGATCGCGCGATCGGGCAAGCAACTTTGCATCCGGGGATGCTGGAAGCGGATAAATTTGCTGTCGGGTTTCGAGTAGTCGATCGCACGGCGATGCTAACTCCTGCTAATATTGCACCGGGAAGGTACAATCTGCAAGCGACTTATCTGAATCGCAAAACCGGCGAAACTTATCCGATGAAAGTGCCGCAGGTAACGCTTAAAATCGATGCAGAGCCTCTAAATATGCGTTCCCGGGCTGTTCCGAAGAACGCAGATGAGAAAAAGTTCAAAATCGCCGATGCTCAGCCTCAGAACGAGGAGCAGCCGGAGTTAGATTTGGTAACTCAATTGCGGGCGATGGCGGTTAATTTACCCAAAGGATTGCCCGGTTTAGAACCAGTGTTCGAGCAGATTGGACGGATCAATCAGTACGATCCAATTCAAGATTATACCGTGCAAGCGGAACAATCCTTAGAATATCGGCTGAAGCAGGAACCGAATAATCTAGAATTCGCTTATGCTTTGGCATTTTCTAGAGTATTGCAGCAGAATGTCAAAAGTGCGATCGCAGCTTTAGAAAAAGTCACCCAACTCGACTCTCAAAACCCCTACGCTTATGCTTATCTCGCTTTCGTCCAACTTTACGGCTGGCATCCCAAAGCCGCTGAAACTGCCTTAAAACCCGCCCTCGCCCTCAACCCCAACCTACCGGAAATTAGAGTTTTAAACGGTGTAGCGGCTTTGATGCAAGGCAATCTCATCCAAGCGTGGCAAGATTTGCAATTCTTAAAAAATTTGAAGATTTAGCAATCTTGATTAATACTCAATACCGGCTTGAGCTTTAATGCCTTGTTCTCGGAATGGATGCTTAACCAAAGTCATTTCTGTCACCAAATCGGCGCGTTCAATTAATTCTGGTGGCGCGCCTCTCCCGGTGAGAATAACATGAGAGTCTTCGGGTTTTTGGTCTAAGCCTGCGAGAACTTGCTCGACTTGCAAATAACCCAGCTTTAATGCTATATTGACTTCATCTAGCAGAACTAACTTAAATTCAGGATTGCAGATAAAAGTTACAGCTTTATCCCAGGCTTTTTGAGCTGTTTCGATATCTCGATCGCGGTCTTGCGTGTCCCAGGTAAAACCTTCACCCATTGCATGAAATTCTAGCTGATTTTCCCACATTTGAAAAACGGCTTTCTCTGCGGGTTCCCAAGCTCCTTTGATAAATTGTACTATGGCGACGCGGTAGCCGTGACCGAGCGATCGCAAAACCATTCCCAAAGCAGCCGTAGTTTTGCCTTTACCGTTACCCGTATTGACAATTATCAAGCCTTTGTCTGGGGAAGCGTTGGCAATTCGCTGCGCTTGGACTTCTTGTCGGCGCTGCATTTTCTGTTTGTGCTGTTCGGCTGTTAAGCCTGTGGTTGTGATTGTTTCTGTATTGGTTTCCATGATATTTATTTTAACCGCAGATGTAGGCGCTTCACCTGGACGAAGGGTACGCAAATAAACGCTGATAGATGTATGATGTCTAGTTATACCATTTTCGCAAAATAATGCAACTGTAGGGAATCTCCCAACCCCATTGGTGTCAACTTAAAGTTAAATGTAGTCAAATACTGCTGTTTGACGATTGAGGCCAGATCCCCCCTAGCCCCCCTTCCCAAGGGGGGAGTAGGGGGCAACCGGAATATCTCAAAGTCAACCCCTACTCCCCTTGGGAAGGGGGATGAGAGGGGGATATGGCATTGGATAGAAACCAGATATACAAAGGGTTTTAGCTTGGTTGTCGATACCCATTTCCCAACTATTATCCAACAAACCAATCTAAAATCTCAAATCCAAAATCGTCTTACCAGAAAGAATTAGTTTAAAGCCCCAAGCTTTTTCGGGAGAAATTAAAAGAAGACTATTCATTACTCCAATCCCTTTCCTTTTAGGTCAAGTGCTGTCAACTGTCAACTGTCAACTGTCAACTGAATGAAGCCCAGACTGCTTGCAAGTTTAGTACGAAACCGGGCAAAATATCTTCTCCTGAAAGTTCTGTCGGACATTCCAAAACTTCTTTTTCTTGTCCTTGGCGGTAGATTTCCACTCGGCGCGTTTTGCGGTGGATTAACCAGCCTAATTTTACTTGGTTATTCATGTATTCTTGCATTTTATCTTGAGTATCTTTTAGACTGTCAGTCGGCGACATTAACTCTAAGACAAAATCTGGTGCAATCGGAGGAAATTTTTGTTTTTGTTCCGCAGTTAGTGCGTCCCATCTTTCTTTTTTTATCCAAGAAACATCGGGAGAACGATTGGCGCCGCTGGGCAGTTTGAAGCAAGTTGAAGAATCGAAACAAACTCCCAATTTAGTTCGTCTGTTCCAAATCACAAAATCTGCATTTATTTCTGAATTGTAATTTCCAGTTTCTCCTCCTGTGGGTGACATGACGATTATTTCTCCTCGGGCGTTGCGTTCAAATTTGACATCGGGGTTTTGGCGACACAGTTGATAAAATTGGTCGTCGGTAATTTGGGCGATCGCATTAAAGTTGATGGTAACTGCTATCATGATATTTTAGAGGCTGCATTTGGAGTGTTTTAAGTGCAGGTGAATGCCGAGGGATGCAGGTTGTCTGTTCGCCAAAAAATCTTGTCAAAGCCAATTTTGCATTACGCCCAGACTGCTTGCAAGTTTAGCACGAAACCGGGCAAAATATCTTCTCCTGAAAGTTCTGTCGGACATTCCAAAACTTCTTTTTCTTGTCCTTGGCGGTAGATTTCCACTCGGCGCGTTTTGCGGTTGATTAACCAGCCTAATTTTACTTGGTTATTCATGTATTCTTGCATTTTGTCTTGAGTATCTTTGAGACTGTCAGTCGGCGACATTAACTCTAAAACAAAATCTGGTGCAATCGGAGGAAATTTTTGTTTTTGTTCCGCAGTTAGTGCGTCCCATCTTTCTTTTTTTATCCAAGAAACATCGGGAGAACGATTGGCGCCACTGGGCAGTTTGAAGCAAGTTGAAGAATCGAAACAAACTCCCAATTTAGTTCGTCTGTTCCAAATTCCAAAATCAATAGATATTTCAAAATTGTAATTTCCGGTTTCTCCTCCTGTGGGTGACATGACGATTATTTCTCCTCGGGCGTTGCGTTCAAATTTGACATCGGGGTTTTGGCGACACAGTTGATAAAATTGGTCGTCGGTGATTTGGGCGATCGCATTAAAGTTGATGGTAACTGCTATCATGATATTTTAGAGGCTGCATTTGGAGTGTTTTAACCGCAGATGAATGCCGAGGGATGCAGGTTGTTTCATTCAGTTGACAGTTGACAGTTGACCTGTGACAGTTGACGAAAGGAGGGCGACCTCTACCTGGAAGTCCGAGGATTGGAGTAATGAATAGTCTTCTGTTAATTTCTCAACGGCGAAAAAGCTTGGGGCTTTAAACCAATTCTTTCTGGTAAATCCTAAACTGGGGATGGCTGTTTTTTAATTGGACTTTTTTTGTGAGACAATTATGCTAGCATTATATCACAAAGTTATAACGATGTACTCATGTTTTTATGAAAAGCTTTTTCTATAAAAGATTTGCAGACATACCAGTAATAAAAGGCAATATTGATCTCGCTCAACAACTTGGGAACCCCCTCTAGCAAACTGGATAATATCTTGCTTTTTAAATGCAGCGCGTCCACACCGATCGCAAAAAACAACAACCCCAATCCAGCTAACAATATTTTGTAGGGAGTAGACTGTAGTTCTCGCCTAAAAAACCATCCGTAGGAGAACACAAAAATAGCGTAGAGGAAACTAACTCCTAACTTGGGAATTCCCGCAGCGCCAATATATAGATGAATCCTGTAAATTTCATTGAGCAGAAATGCGCCTGTTAACAAAGCAGAGAAGAAAATAAATCGATTTCCTGAAGGTTGCGATCCAAGACTTTTACCCAATCCATAGCTAAAACTACAAACAATGACTGGCACAGCACATAATATTTGAAAAGTGCGAGTTAATAAGGCGACATTGGGATTGGGGGAGAAAAAAGGGTGAAAGAATAAGTCGCTGACTTGTAAGCCTGACATTTGAGTCAAGACAACCAGGAATCCCACCAGCAAGAGAGATAAACAATTGAGTCGCAAAGCCGAGCGAAAAATAGTCATAAGCGCAAGATAATAAAACTAAAATTTCCCGCAGACGCACAAAAAAATACTTTTCCACTATAGCTGCTAATTTGCTAAACTAAGAAGAGTCTTGTCAAACAGGGTGACACTGATGCTGTCCGTAAAAGAAGCAGAATCGATCGTTCTAAATTTGGCGCAACCCCTCGACAGTCAGCGGGATGTAGAAATTGTAGACTTGTTGGCAGCATCGGGGCGCATTTTGGCGGCACCCGTCACGGGTTCCCTCGATTTTCCCTATTGGGACAATTCGGCAATGGATGGGTATGCCGTGCGGTTTGCTGATGTGGAAAATTGCAGCGCCGAAAAACCGGCGGTACTCGAAGTAGTTGAGGAGATTCCAGCGGGATATCAGCCTCAAAGTACGGTGCAATCGGGGCAAGCGGCGCGAATTTTTACTGGCGCCCTGATGCCGGATGGTGCTGATACGGTGGTAATGCAGGAAGAAACGAGGCGTGAGGGCGATCGCATTTTTATCTTAGTTTCTCCTGAAAAACCGCAAGCATTTGTCAGGCACAAAGGCGCTTTTTATCAAGCAGGAACAACGCTGCTAACTTCCGGTACAATTGTCAACGCCCCAGAAATCGCGGTGTTAGCAACTGCACAGTGCATTCAAGTTCCTGTTTATCGCCGTTTGCGGGTGGCAATTTTTTCGACCGGTGACGAATTGGTATCGCCAGACCAACCTTTGGCACCGGGTAAACTGGTAGACTCGAATCAGTATGCTTTGACTGTTTTGTTGGCACAAATGGGATTTGAACCGATTCGCTTGGGGATGGTTCCTGACAGTGAAGATGCGCTAACAAAGGCAATCTCTCAGGCTGTTTCGATAGCAGATGCGGTGCTTTCTACGGGCGGTGTCTCGGTAGGAGACTACGATTATGTTGAGAAAATATTGGCGGATTTGGGAGGAAAAATTCACATTCAGGCTGTGGCGATTAAGCCGGGAAAACCTTTAACGGTTGCTGCGTTTAAACGAGATGAAAAAAAATCTGATTCGCCGATTTCGAGTTCGGATTGTCTCTATTTTGGTTTGCCGGGAAATCCGGTTTCAGCTTTAGTCTGCTGTTGGCGCTTTGTTGTGCCTGCTTTGCGAAAGATGTCTGGGCTGGGCGCGGATGCTTGGGGCCCGGAGTTTGTGCGGGCTCGATGTGATGTTGAATTGCGATCGCACGGCCGGCGCGAAACTTATGTTTGGGGTAAACTGCATTTAGTTGCCGGATTCTGGGAATTTGAACCTGCGAGCGGCAGCCAAAATTCAGCAAATTTAATTAACCTCGCAAATACGACTGGTTTAGCAATTTTGCCCGCATCGGAAACCTGGATTGGGCCGGGCGAATTCGTTGAAGTTTTAAAAGTTAGTCATTAGTCATTAGTCATTGGTAAGGGGTAATTGGTAATTGATAATTGGTAATTGATAATTGGTAATTGGTAATTGGTAATTGGTAATTGGTAATTAATTTTCCCTCTTCCATTTGTTAAATCCGTTATAAAATCCGTTGCCGAACTTCCTTCTAACATCCGTTAAATCCGTTAAATCCGTTACAAAATCTGTTGCCGAACTTCCTTCCTATGAGAATTTTAATTGTTGAAGACGATCCGATGATGCAACTGGGATTAGAGCAAGTTTTAGCCGATTCCCCAGAAATAGAAATAGTAGGACAAGCCGAAGACGGTTATTTAGGTGTAGCAGCAGCACTGAAACTGAAACCTGATATTATTGTGATGGATATCGGTTTGCCGCGGCTGGACGGCATAGCAGCGACGCAGCAAATTAAAGCGCAACTGCCGGAAGTTCGAGTGGTAATGTTAACTTCTCATACGGCTGAAACTGAAATTATTGCTGCCCTTTCTAGCGGGGCTGATGCTTATTGTATTAAAGGTGCTTCCGTAGACAGGCTGTTAGCGGCGATTGCAGCGGCAGCAGAGGGTGCTACATACCTCGACCCTCAAATTGCTCGCACTGTCATCGAGCACCTCAAACCCCCGGTACCAGCCTCTACAACTACTTTTGGTCAGTTGTCGCAGCGGGAATTGGAGGTGTTAAAATTAATGGTGGAAGGTAACAGCAATCCGGAGATAGCAGCGGCGCTTTACTTGAGCCCAAATACTATTAAAACTCACGTTCGCGGTATTATGAATAAGTTGGCTGTGGACGATCGCGTGCAAGCGGCTGTTGTAGCGCTGAGAACGGGGTTGGTGTAAAGAAGAAGGAAGTTCGGCAACGGATTTAATAACGGATGTAACGGATATAAAGAAGTTCGGCAACGGATTTAACGGATTGATGTTTGAGGTTCGATGTAAGAAGAATGAAAAATTCCCGATGACTAATGACGAATGGTCAATCCCCAATTCCCAATTCTTAATGACAACTGTCAACTGTCAACTGTCAACTGTCAACTGTCAACTGACTAATTAGTAGCAATTTGAGTGATATAATCTATGTCTGAGTGGATAGAAATCGGTACAATTGTAGCAGCTCAAGGTTTGGACGGGGAAGTGCGAGTCTATCCCGATTCGGATTTCCCGGAAAGGTTTATTGAACCGGGGAAGCGGTGGCTTTTGCGCCCTAACAAAACTGAACCGGAACCGATCGAGTTTTTGGGCGGTCGCTACATTCCGGGCAAAGGGTTGTATGCTGTAGAGGTGGAGGGTATTGAAGACCGCGATGGGGCTGAGGCGCTGCGGGGCTGCAAGTTGTTTGTCGAAAAGACCGATCGACCTTATCTCGAACCTGATGAGTTTTACGTGCAAGATTTGATCGGTATGGAAGTGTTTAACCAGTTAACCGGGGAAATCTTAGGTAAGGTAAGCGATATTATTCCCGCAGGTAACGACCTTTTAGAAGTAGAAACAAACCTAAATCCGCCGGAACCTGTCGCCGCAGAATTAGAAAAGCCAAAACAAAAACAGCCGGAAACTCCCACAGCAAACGCTGACCCCAGAAATACCCGCAAACCACGGAAAATCCGCGTTAAAGAGCCTAAATCCACTAAAATTTTGATTCCTTTTGTGCAAGAGATTGTGCCAACTGTTGACTTGGAACAAGGCAGAATTGAAATTGTCCCTCCTCCTGGTTTGTTGGAATAATATCATGTCCGGTCGATCGACCGGACATGATATTAGTTATTAACAATTCCCCCTTCCCCATTACCAATTCCCCATTCCCCATTACCAATTCCCCATTACCAATTCCCTATTCTCAATTCCTGATATTAATCATTTGCTTTATTTGTGTACCGCACTATTAAGTAACTGATGGAAAGCGCGAAAATGGCAGTCGCCAAACCAATCAAGTCGGCTGCGGTTTTCTTTTCCAGGTCAAGAATGATGATTTTTCGAGATACTGCTATCAAAGAAGTTACAATAACTAGCTCTACTTGAATTACGTGCTTTTTGAGATAAGCTGTAATATTTTCCAATATTTCCAGAGCAATTAAAACATTTAAAAATAACCCAAATATGACAAACAAGGTCTCTTTTAACAAACTCTCGTGGTCGTTGAGCAATTCTTTTGCTACATATATCAGCAAATCGCAAACGCTGACTATAATTACCAAAATCATCGCCAGCGATAAAATTTTGGATATTATGACTTCTACACTTTCTGTGAAATGCAGAAATTGTTCATCACCGCCTAACTTAGAAATTTGCCTAAATATTTTTTTCAGCATACCAGTGAGTCCGTTGAATTACCCGCAATCAACTTCTGTCGCGCGGTTGGGGCGAGTTTATGTAGATTGTTTCTCTGAATTATAGATCGTTGGTGAAACCCGCCCCTACTTTTATTGCGGTTAATTTACCGGACATCCTATGATTTAGTCAACATTCAATAAATTTTTGCCATAAAAAAGCCTCAAACTGTTGCCTAGCAATAGTTTGAGGGATTTAAGACGCGGTGCGATCGCAGAATTAACTATCTATTCTCAACAGAGAAGGATTGTTGAATCTGTTATCGCCCTGTCCAACACACGGTCAAGCTAAAAATTTAGCTTGGGTGGCTTAGTAGCGACGAGAATTGCCACCGCGATCGTTGTTGCCCCAGTTACCGCTGTTAGAGGAACCGCGTTCTTCGCGGGGTTTTGCCTTGTTGACCTTGAGGTCGCGACCCATCCACTCAGCACCGTCAAGAGCCTCAATGGCTGCGGCTTCTTCTGCTTCAGTAGACATTTCTACGAAAGCGAAGCCCCGCATCCGACCTGTTTCCCGGTCAGCAGGCAATTGAACGCGCTTTACTGTGCCGTACTCTCCAAAAGTTTGGTTGAGGTGCTCCTGCGTTACTTCGTAGGATAAATTGCCGACATAGATAGACATTGAACATTCTCCAGAATCGAGGTTGTAGAGATTTAAATCCGGAGGAACGCCGATCGAACGAACTGTACTGCCGAAAATAAAGCCTTGTAAAATCATCATAGCACCTACAGGTGCAGACTGCAATTTTCTGAGCCGCGCGATCGACTAAAAAGAACGAAGAAGGAAGAAGGAAGAAGGAAAAACCCCGAATGAATAAGGAAAAACTCAGAAAAAATAAATTTAATTTTCTTTATTCGCGAACTCTGCCGGAGAACGCAGCTTGTCGGCTGCGTAATGGCTGACAATTCCTTGATGACCCCGCCCAAAAACAGGTACCGTGGCACGTAAGCTCGCTTTGTGGAGATCCCAAAATTTTAGACGAAGGTTCAAGATCCCAGATTTAATGCTGCAAGTAAATCTAAAATCTAAAATTCTTCAATTCTTCAATCGACTGACAAAGGTCTTGATTCCGGCGCGAGCACCCCGCGATTGTGCCGTACTCTACGGCCGAGAAACCTGGTTTCTTGACAAAAAACTCGGATGAAAGCCTGAGTCGGTGCCAAGAAACCAAGCTGATGACAGTGGTGCCAGTATGTGAGTTTTAAGATACCAAAGTTGGACGGTAGCTCAATTGGGGACGGCGACGGTGCCCAAGGCCCAATTAAACTCCCCAACTTCTGCGGCAACTTCTGTGGCAACTTCCGCCGCAGTTTCTGCCCCAACGGGCACCAACTGCACCGCACAAGCTTTTAACTCGGGCTGTTTGGAATCTGGACAACTTGCAGCATGAGTCATGGCATTGGCTTCAGCACCTTCTGCCCACAGAGAACCCCAGTGCATCGGTACAAATAGCGTACCAGGGGCGATCGCCTTGGTGACTTTTGCCGGAAACTGTGCCTTACCGCGGCGCGATCGAACTTCCAGCAAATCCCCCTCCTTAATCTGCAATTTAGCAGCATCCCGGGGGTGAATTTCCAAAAACGGATCGGGGTACATTTGATGGATTTTGTCAGTTCTCCCCGTGCGCGTCATCGTGTGCCAGTGTCCGTACACTCTCCCCGTCGTCAACACAAACGGATAGTCTGGATCGGGAGGTTCTGCCAGTCCCCGCGAGTGATAGGCCGAAAATCGCGCCCGCGCGTCGGGAGTGTGAAAACGCCTGTCAGTGTACAGCCGTTTCGCTTCGTTTGCTGGATGCGGAGGCTGATTTTCGGGACACGGCCACTGCTGCGGGCCTTGGAGGCCCAAATACTCGTGGCTGAGGCCTGTGATGTCGCAAGGCGTGCCCCCTGTCAACTGCACGTACTCTTTGAATACGTCAGCGCTGGTGTCGAAAGCAAAGTGTTCGGCAAAACCCAACCGGCGGCCGACTTCAGCGAAAATCTTCCAGTCGTCGCGCGCTTCCCCGGAGGGAGTGTCGAAACCGGGACAAAGCGTCACGCGGCGTTCGGAATTCGTCATCACTCCGGTTTTTTCGCTCCACTGGGTTGCCGGCAGCAGGATGTGGGCGTAGGCGGAGGTTTCTGTGGGATAGTATGCTTCTTGATACACCGTCAAGGGCGATCGCAGCAAAGCAGCTTTTGTGCGTTCCAAATCCGGCATACTCACCACCGGATTAGTTGCGGCAATCCATAGCAACTCGACATCGCCAGTTTCCAAACCCACAATCATGTCCCAAGCAGTGCGGCCGGGATTCGGGGAAATGCTTCCCGGTGCGATTCCCCAAAACTCCTCGACTTGGGTTCTGTGTTCGTCATTTTTCACAAATCGGTAGCCCGGGAGCAAGTGAGAGAGTCCCCCGGCTTCCCGCCCTCCCATCGCGTTTGGCTGGCCAGTCAGGGAAAACGGGCCGCATCCCGGTTTGCCGATTTGACCGGTCATCAAGTGCAAATTAATCAGCGATCGCACCTTTGCCGTGCCTTCGGAGGACTGGTTGATGCCCATCGACCACAGAGACAAAACCCGCTGCGACTGTTCCCAGTAGTTGGCGGCCGTTTCTAATTCGCTGACAGTAATGCCGCAGCGCGAGGCTACAAACTCCGGCGTGTAGCTGCTGACTACTTCAGCAAAAGCTGAAAAATTCGCCGTGCATTCCTGAATAAAATCCGGATCTATTGCTTGCCGGCGCAACAGCAAATATGCAATTCCGTTGAGCAAATCTATATCCGTTCCGGGCTTAATTGCCAAGTGCAAATCTGCGGCTTCAGCAGTCGGAGTCCTCCTCGGATCTACCACAACCATCTTGACATTGGGATGCTTTTTGTGGTACTTTGCTAATCGGTTGAATACAATTGGATGGCATTCCGCTGTATTGCTGCCGATAATAAAAGCGCAATCTGTTAATTCTAAATCGTCGTAACAGCAAGGCGGCCCGTCCGAACCAAAACTTTGAACGTATCCCGAAACTGCTGAAGACATGCACAGGCGAGAATTCCCATCAAAATTATTTGTACCCAGACAACCTTTCATCAGTTTTTGGGCAACATAATAATCTTCTGTAGCGAATTGACCCGAACCGTAAATGCACATAGCCTCGGGGCCGCTGGTGCTGCGAATTGTTTGGATGCGGTTAACAATTGCATCGAGAGCTTCGTCCCAGCTAGCGCGGCGGAACGGTTGGTCGAGAGAATCTCGCATCATCGGATACAGCAGCCGATCGCTCCGAATGGACTCTGTTACGGTTGCTCCCTTGATACAAACCATGCCCTGACTTGATGGGTGATTGCGATCGCCCCGGACTTTCCAAGTTTGTTTTTTGTCGGGAACAACTTCTAGACCGCAACCTACACCGCAGTAAGGGCAAAGAGTTTTTATAGTTTCCATCTGGTGATTTTAGATGCTAATTTTTGAAAGCTAATGGATAATTCGTAATTTGTCATTATAGTCGCAACTGAGGGCTCCTGCAAATAATGTATCAAAAATTACTAAATTACCGCAAAAATGCTTCATACAAGCGGGCAATACCCTGATTTTAAATTAACCGCTATCTGACTGAAACTCGCGATCGCTCTAGCTTCTTGTCGCCGATCCTAAATCCTCCTCAAACAGAGGTAATTGAGACCTAACTTTTGTGCCCCCCAAGGGATTGGGGGGGCTAAGAGGAATCTTTGCAGGATTTCCCTCAGCGGGCCGATAGGTTTGTAGTGAGGACTTTAGTCCTTCTTTCGCCCGGACTAAAGTCCTCACTACAAACCAGTTTTACAGTAGTAGATCGAGCGGAGGTGATAGCCTTCTCAATCGAAAATCTTCAACGATCTAATGCGAAAATGGTATAAGTCACCTACTTCCCGGTTTTAACTTCTAATACGCCGCCGCCGCCGCTGGTGGGGCGAAAAGTTACTTGGAATTCAGCAGTTTTTTGAACACCTGCGGCTGCACCTGCGGGAGTTTGCAAAACCGGCAGAGGAGTTTCTTTGACGAAATCTTTAGCTGCTTTATTTGTGGGCTCGAACTGTAGGATATCGCCGTTTTGTTTGACTTTGACCCGATAAGTCAAACTTTCGGTAAATGTGGGAGTTGTGCTCCAATTTTGGTCAATTTGTGCATATAACTGGTTTCCGATCGCATCAAGTTCGGCTTGGTCAGAAATCCCTGAAGCGGCACTGGTGGCGGCAGTGGGCGCGGCGGCAGGACTTGCAGCAGTGGGCGCGGCGGCAGCACTCGGTGCAGCAGCACTCGGTGCAGGACTGGCGATGGATGCAGGACTTGCAGCAGCACTCGGTGCAGGGCTAGCGATGGATGCAGGACTTGCAGCAGCACTCGGTGCAGGGCTAGCGATGGGTGCAGGACTTGCAGCAATCGGTGCAGGGCTAGCTGCGATGGGTGCAGGACTTGCAGCAATCGGTGCAGGGCTAGCTGCGATCGGTGCAGGGCTAGCTGCGATCGGTGCAGGGCTAGCTGCGATCGGTGCAGGGCTGGGGGGAGAACTCACAACCGCAGTCGCCTGCGGCGCTGGCGGCGCAGTTTCTGCTAGTTTCGCTTGCTTTAACTGGCTGGAAACAGAAGATACATTAACTGCTGCTAAAGTCGCCATTGCTACCAACCACGAGACTGCCAGGACACCGCCTTTGATCGGTGATGCTTCTAGGGGTTGCGCAGCGTGAGGTACAAACGATACAGGTGGCAGGGGTCTGTTAGTAGTATCAGCAACCGCAGTCTTTTTGGTAGTAGATACCGGCAGCGGTAGCACGACTGGTGCTGTCTCTGACTCCGTTGTATCCTCTTCGTGGTGGGCGTAGCGAGAGAACAGGAACTCTAAAGCAAAGTTGCGCAGTTCGTAGTATTTCGGGTCTTCCATAATCCGCGTGCGGTTGCGGGGACGGCTGAAGGGAATGTGCATATCTTCGCCGATCGAAGCCGCCGGGCCGTTGGTCATCATTACGATGCGATCGGCTAAAAACAAAGCTTCATCAATATCGTGAGTAATCATCACGATCGTAATTTTGTACTCGCGCCAGATTTTCAGCAATTCTTCCTGCAATTCTTCGCGGGTAATCGGGTCTAGTGCTCCGAAAGGTTCGTCCAAAATCAACAGTTTGGGGCGAGTTGCTAGGGCGCGGGCGATCGCAACTCTTTGTTTCATCCCCCCGGACAATTGGCCCGGTCTTTTGTTGCAAGCTTCCGTCAGCCCCACTAATTCCAAGTGATCCTGGACGATCTTATTCTGTTCGTCTGCGGACTTGTCGGCGTAAACAGTTTCAACCCCGAGGTGGATGTTTTCAGTAGCACTCAGCCACGGTAGCAGCGAGTAGTTTTGAAACACCACCATGCGATCGGGGCCCGGTTCAGTAATCCGCGAACCTTCGAGAGCAACTTCTCCGCTTGTCGGCCCGTTGAATCCCGCGATCATGTTCAACAAGGTTGATTTGCCGCAGCCCGAGTGACCGATCAAACAAATAAATTCGCCTTCCTTAATAGTCAGGTTTACACCGTCGAGAATCACGAAAGGTTTTTCAGGATCTTTAAGATTCTCGTAGACTTTCGATACATCTTTAATAGTCAAAAAACCAGGCTTGTCCGTCTGATTTTTTGTTGTTTGGGGGGTTTTTAGAGTTTGTTGCATATTTTCAGGAGCGGGATTTTGGTTTAGGGGATTAGACATGAGAAATTTGGATTGAGAAGAGGGAATTAGGGAGTTAGGAAGCGGGAAATGTGGAGTCTTTTTTCCTGATTCCTTGCTCCTCATTTCCTCTTCCTATTTGCTGGTTATGCTGGCAGTCTGATGGAACACTGACTGCCTATTTGTTCGATTAAGATTTCTTCAATGCGGAGGTCGCGCTTGATTTTGACGTTTTGAAGATAGTCGATCGGGTCGTCGGCATTAAAGACAGTACCGTCAAACAAGTTGATGCTGCGGCGAGCTCTGGCAATATCCGGCAAACCCAACTCGCGCACTGCTTGACCGAAGACATCGGGCCGCAAAACTCGATCGACCACTTCCACCCAGTTTTTCGGGAACGGAATCAGTCCCCAGCGGGCCATCTGCGCCATCACCCACACCATTTCTAGGCGGTCTGGACAATTGGTTTGATCGACATAGAACTGGTTGAAATTGTAGAGCATTTCGGGTTGTGCCTCCGTACCGGAGTTGTACGGGTCGATGAACCCCGGACGGATGTCTTTGGGATCTGCGCCGATATATTGTTCTTGGCAAATCAATTCTAGGATTTCTTCGCGGTTGCGGCGGTCGTCGCAGTATTCGCAGGCTTCCAAAAGCGCTTTGACGAGGGCGACGTGGGTTTGAGGATATTTCTGAGCCCAATCTTCGGTAACGCCGAGAACTTTTTCGATGTGTCCGGGCAGAATATCGAGAGAACGGGCGACGACAAAACCAGTACCGTCGTTGACAGCCTTCGAGTTCCAGGGGTCGCCTGCGCAGTAGCCGTCAATGTTGCCTGCTTTTAAATTCGATACCATCTGCGGGGGCGGAAGCATGGTCAATGCCACATCGCGGTCGGGGTCAATGCCGCCGGAGGCCAGCCAGTAGCGGAACAGCAGATTGTGCATGGAGGCGGAGTGTACCATGCCCAAGGTCTGTACCTTGTCGGGGGTCTTGGCGATCGCAGCTTTGAAATCCTTTAAGGTGCGAATGCCTTTTTCGTAGAGGTGTTTCCCGAAGATAATCGAGTTGCCGTTGCGGGACAGAGTGAGGGCGCTGTTGACGGGAACGGGGGCTGCACCGTCCAAGCCCAACAGCATGGCGATCGGCATTCCTGCGACCATTTGCGCCGCGTCCAGCCGTCCTTGGGCGATGCCTTTGGCAATTTCTTTCCAGCTAGGTTCGCGGTTGAGGGTGACTTCTTCTAAGCCGTGGGCTTGGAAGAATCCTTTTTCTTTGGCTACGACTAAGGGCGCGCAGTCGGTGAGGGGAATAAAGCCGATGTCGAGGTTGATTTTTTCCAAGCCGTTGCGGGCGACAACCACGGCTGGGGCTTGTTGTTTGGCCCGGCGCTGTTTGACCCGCTTTTGCTGGTTGAGGAAGTAAACCATTTCGTTGCGCAGCGCGTAGTAACTCGGATGGTTGACCACTTCCATGCGCTTGCGGGGCCGGGGAATGTCAACTTCCAGAATTTGTCCGATTTGCGCTTCCGGGCCGTTGGTGAGCATGACAATGCGATCGCTCAGCAACAAAGCCTCATCCACGTCGTGAGTTACCATCACGCTGGTAACTTTGCTTTCTTCGCAAATGTTCATCAACTGGTCTTGCAAACCGCCGCGAGTTAAAGCATCGAGGGCGCCGAAGGGTTCGTCTAGCAGCAGCAATTTCGGGCGAATTGCCAGGGCGCGGGCGATCGCAACTCTTTGTTTCATCCCCCCAGAAATTTCGCCCGGGCGTTTGTTGGCGGCCAGTCCCAGTCCCACCAATTTAATGTGGTATTCGATGACTAACTCGCGCTCTTCTTTAGAGTTACCGCTGTAAATTTCATCGACTGCTAGAGCAATATTTTCGCGCACCGTCAGCCAAGGTAGCAGCGAGTAATTTTGAAACACCACCATTCTGTCCGGGCCTGGATCGCGGACTTCGCGCCCTTCTAAAGTAATCCCGCCCTGACTTGCCGTGTCGAGTCCGGCGATGATATTTAACAGTGTAGATTTGCCGCAGCCGGAGTGTCCGATTAAGGTGATGAATTCTCCCTTTTTAATCTTAAGTTCAATATTCTTGAGAGCGATGTATTGATCGCCATTGGGCAAGTTAAATACGCGGTCTACGTGGTCTACTTCAATAAGTATTGACATGGCTATTTTAGGTTAGTTTGTATTTTCTAGCTGCTGACTTTAACTGATATCTGGGAGGCTGTAGGGTGCGCAGTGCGCACCTTACCTTTTACTGTGAACTGTTAACCAAACCCTATTTGTTGTCTTCAGGAACAACTTTGGAAGCGATGAAACCAACGATTCTGTCTAAAATCAAACCGACGATTCCTACATAAAGCACTGCTAGAATCACGGCGCTGAGTCGAGAACTGTTGTAAGCGTCCCAGATGAAGAAGCCGATGCCGACGCCGCCGACTAACATTTCCGCAGCTACGATCGCCAGCCAAGACAAACCGATACCAATTCTCAAGCCTGTGAAGATGTAAGGAACTGAAGACGGTAGCAAGATTTTCCAGAAGTATTTTTGGTTGGGGAGGCGCAAGACGCGGGCGACGTTTCGGTAGTCTTGGGGTATTTGTTGAACGCCTACTGTGGTGTTAATCAGAATCGGCCAAATTGCTGTAATTAAGATTACGAAAAGCGCTGAAACTTCGTTAGCTTTCATCCCCAGACCTTCAAAGGGATTGAACTGTTGAAATACTGCCAGGGAGATCGGCAGCCAAGCCAGGGGCGGGATAGTTCTGAATACTTGAAACAGCGGGTCTAAAGCATCGAACATTAAAGAGTTTGTACCGATTAATATTCCTAAACCAATGCCGAGAACTGCTGCTAGAGTAAAGCCGATCGCCACCCGCTGCAAGCTAGCCGCCAGTTGCCAAAATAAGCCTTTGTCGGTGCCGCCGTTGTCAAAAAACGGATTGATAATCAGATTCCAGCTTTCTTGAACGGCTTTGATCGGGCCGGGTAAGGCGGATGCGGGGTCGTGGCAGAGGATTTGCCAAACTATTAGCAGAACTGTGATAGCTACTAGCGGGCGGATGATTTTTTTGCGGTTCTTTTGAACCATATCCAGAACGAAATTTACTGGATTTTTGCTTTTAGAAACAGAGAGGTTGGTTGCCATTTGTCTATTTTCTGTGAAGATTTAGCAGTGAATGGATAAATACTTATAGAGGCTTGACTGACCTGAAAATTTTGAGCTTTTGGAACAATGTTCTTGTTTCAACGCTTGTCATAAAACCCCAAATTTCCACCGTAAATCCAATCTATTTACTGGCTAATGGTTAATTTCAAGCTGTTAACCATTAGCACGGTGGTCTACTTTCGGATTATGCTTTTTTGATTGCCAGACCCTTCAGATATTCTTCGGGTTTGTCTGGGTCAAACTTCACGCCGTCAAAGAAGGTTTCGACGCCGCGAGAAGTGGTAGCCGGAATTTGGGCAGCGGGAACGCCAAGTGCTGTCGCTGCTGCTTTCCAAATATCTTCGCGGTTAACTTTATCAACCGTGGCTTTGATGTCGGTAGTTGCCGGCATATAACCCCAGCGAATATTTTCTGCTATGAACCAAGCATCGTGGCTCTTGTAGGGATAGGAAGCATTGTCAGCCCAGAATTTCATCGCTAACGGACTGGCGGGTTCAACGCGACCGGTACCGTAGTCAATTTGACCTTTAGAACGACCGATGATATCTGCTACTGGTACTTTTAACCACTTATCTTGACCGATGATTTGGCACATCTCGTCTTTATTTTCTGGCTTGTCGCACCACTGCTGGGCTTCCAGTACGGCCTTTGTAATTGCTAGAGTAGCTTTAGGGTTTTTGGCAACCCAATCGGCTCTTAAAGTTAAGGCTTTTTCTGGGTGGTCTTTCCAAAGTTCTCCGGTTACTAAGGCTGTGTATCCTACTTTTTGAGCAACGAGCTGGGCGTTCCAAGGTTCGCCGACGCAAAAGGCTTCCATGCTGCCGGATTTCATGTTAGCTACCATTTGAGGCGGCGGTACGGGAATAACAGAAACTTCTGTATTCGGATCGATGCCACCGGCTGCTAACCAATAGCGCATCCAAAGGTCGTGGGTGCCGCCGGGAAAGGTAATCGCAACTTTCTGATTGGCGAGGGCTGCTTTGAGAGCTTTGCTGTCTGTACCTACTTTTAAGTCTGCGTATTTTTTGCTGAGGGAAATGGCCTGACCGTTGGTATTTAACCGGGCGACAATGTTCATCGGCACTGGTTGATTGCCTTTGGTAATTGTGCCTAATGTCATCTGGTAAGGCATGGGGGACAAGATGTGAGCTCCGTCAATGCCACCTTTGTCGGAACCGAGTTCTAAGTTGTCGCGAGTAACTGGCCAAGATGCTTGTTTGGTAACTTGTACGTCTTTCATGCCGTACTTGGCGAAGTAACCTTTTTCTTGGGCGATGATTATGGGTGCGGAGTCGGTGAGGGCGATGAATCCGAGTTTGGCTGCGGTAACTTCGGGGGCGTCGGCGGGGTTGATGTTGACTGCTGGGGCGGCGCTGGGTGAGGCACCGCCGGCTGCGGGACTCGAACCAGCGCTAGAAGTGGTGGAACTGGAACTGCAACCGTGGGCGAGGAGGGTGCCGGCTGCTGTTGCTCCGGCGGTGATGATGAATTTTCTTCTGGAAAGGTTGCTCATTTGTCTTGAATTATTGTTGTTGTACTTTGAGATACGGAAAATGTGAGATACCAAATGTGAGATTGCTTGACGACCTTCGCAATGAGATAATTCTGTCGGCCGCGCGCTATCTCACATTGTGATATTAGGCGTCGATCGACACTTTGCCGATCGCCCGGGCGCTGCAAGCTAAGATGAACCCAGGTTCTAAATCTGCCGCCGCGTCGGGTTGGCTGTCGTAGACTGTTTTGCCTTCTAGGAGTTGCTGCTTGCAAGTGCCGCAGGTTCCCGACCGACAACTGCTGTCGAGTTCGATTCCGGCGCGCTCGGCAACATCGAGAATGAACTCATCTTCGCTGCAAGCAACTTCTTTGCCCGATCGAGCGAAAATGACAGTAGATGTCTGAGGTTTGCTCGTCACGAGTGTCATTTCGTCTCTGTCCACCGTCAGTTGCAGTTGCCTGTTGAGGGCATCTACATCCCCTTGATTGGGAACGGCCCCAAACTGCTCGACTAACAGTTGATGCAGCACCGGTTTGAGGTCTTCGCAAGGAATGCTTTTTTGGACGCAAGTACCCAAATGAGCGTCTTTGCCGACTGTTCCTCCCATGTAAATGTCCACACCTTCGAGGGTTTTGCCGTTCTTGCGAACTTTTGTGCCCATCAAACCGATGTCTGCTACTTGGGGTTGACCGCAGGAATTGGGGCAACCCGTCCAGTGAATTCTGACCGGTTTGGGAACGGAGAGTTCGGCTTCGAGTTCCCGAATCATTGCCACGGCGCGGGCTTTGGTTTCGATGAGGGCGAAGTTGCAAAACTTTGAGCCGGTGCAGGAAACCAAGGCTCGCGTCAGGGGCGCGGGGTTGATGGAGAAACGCTGCAACAGCGGTTCTTTGACGAGCGATTCAATCCGGGAGTCGGGAACGTTGGGAACAATGACGTTTTCTTCGACGGTGAGCCTGAGTTCGCCGCTGCCGTAAACCTCGGCGATTCTGGCTAAATCGAACAAATCCGATGCTTGCAGCCGTCCGACGGGAACGTGCAACCCTACATAGTTGAGCCCTGATTGTTTTTGCGGGTAAATGCCGATGTGATCGCGTTTGTCCCAGATGATTTCATCTTTGAGGGCGGCGGGGGGCAAAGTGCGACCTACTTCTTGTTCGACTGCGGCGCGGAATTGTTCGATGCCGAGTTCGTCAATCAGCCACATCAAGCGCGATTTTTGGCGGTTTGCTCTCGGGCCTCGATCGCGAAACACAGTTAAGATTGCTCTGCACAAATCTACAACGTCGCTGGGACTTGCCCAGACGTTGAGAGGAATTGCAGCTTCGCAGCGTTTGGCTGAGAAGAAGCCGCCGACTAAAACGTTAAAGCCGATGTTGCCGTCAGAGTAAGCGGGTACGAAGGCGATGTCGTTGATTTCGGCGTGGACTGAGTTATCGCGGCAGCCTGCGATCGCAATATTAAACTTTCTCGGCAAATTGGAAAACTCTGGGTTGCCTTCGCCGCTGTTGGTAATCATGTCTTGGACTTGGTTCGCCAATTCCCACGTATCTATCAGTTCGCCGGCGTCCAAACCCGCGACTGGGGAACCGGTGATGTTGCGCACGTTGTCCATGCCAGACTGAATGCTGGTCATCCCTGCTTCCTTGAGGCGCCGGAAGATGTCGGGTACGTCTTCGATCCGAATTCCGCGCAGTTGCAGGTTTTGTCTGGTGGTGATGTCGGCGCTGCCGTCGGAGCCGTAGCGCTGTACGATTTCTGCTAATGTTCTAGTTTGATTGCTGGTAATGACGCCGTTGGGCAAGCGCAGCCGCATCATGAATTTCCCGGGAGTTACTGGCCGAAAGAAGATGCCGAGCCATTTGAGGCGGTGCTCGCGATCGGTTTCGTCCATTGCTTCCCAGCCGATTTGGGCGAAGTGGTCGAGTTCGGCTTTGACTGCTAAGCCATCTTTTTCGGCTTTGAGTTTTTCAAATTTGTTCTGGCTGGCTTTGGGTTCTAGTGTTTGGGTCATCGGTTTACCCTCGCTGCTGGCTTGTTCGGGGGAGGTATTGACTTGGAGCATAAAGTGTGTGTTTCCTGCTAACCTTAGTGAGTGTATGGATTTAAAACTGTATATTTAGTTACTAGATCGAATTTCTTTTAAGCATGGTTGGTCTTCTGTATACTTGAGGTTTGCTGGGCGCTGCCTCGAATGCCGCCAAACTATGTATGGTTATAGTTGCTACCGATGGTTCGATCGATCGCTGCGTTTCGATGCACCTTTGTTATGAACTAATGTAAAGCGCACCACCGTAAAGATTCGTAGCTATTTTTACAAAATATTGAGTTTTATGAATTTTTCGCATCGCCCCTATGCGTTTAATACATGAGTAATGGGTAAAGACACCCACAGAGCCGAAAAATATCTATAAATCTTTAGATTTTGGAGCCGAGAGGGGGAAATTGGCAGATTTAAAATAATGTTGTGACGACGATCGCAGACTTAAAACGCCGCTGGTCACACAATTAGATCCGTCGCGATCGCAAAGTTAGCCTCAAAACATCACGTTCTCTGCTATGCCAGCGTCACTCTTGATTTTTGGAGAACGAGAGATGATATAAGTATCGAATTCAGGGAACGTCTCATGTTTTTTATTCAACTTATCCCCGGCGCTATTTCCGAAATACTTGCCTCTGTTACCGATACGGGCAGTTTGACTGTAGCCGATCGCTACGGTTTGATGGCCGCTGTTTTGGATGACTCTCTCCCCGAGGAAGACAGACATTCGATCAACCGCCTGCTGCGCTCCGTGCTCAAGGGAAGAGTCAAGATGGTCAACGAGCTATCGGCGATAGGTTAAGAGTCGGGAAAAATTCGATCGATTTATGCAGCGCTTCAATTGCAGAAACTACCGCCGCCCCGATTGAGAAGCAACCCGCGATGCCTGCACCGGATATATTGCAGGAACTTCTTTGACTGTTCTAAAAAACCTGCGGCTCCTCGCCGTCTGAAATTTTTGTGATTCTCCAATTCTCGCTTTGTGCGGCACTTACAGAAAAAGTGCCGATCGCAGTTTTGTCGATCGATTGAGAGCTTGTGCGGTCGATCGCTGATAATATAATTTTGGGCGATCGGCATTTTAGGACTTGGAGGACTGAAGTCGGAACGATGGAACGTAATTATAATTATTGAACGGGGCTGGAGATGAGAGAGAAGTTATGAAAATCCTCAATCAAACAATCGAAATACTAACAGAATCAGGCATCGGGATTTATAACATCACGCCTCAAATTGTCCAGCTTCTTGACAGCAGTGCCATAAAAAATGGACAAGTATTAGTATTTTCCAGACACACGACTACAGCTCTAGCAATCAATGAAAACGAAGAAAGATTGCTAGCAGATATTAAAGTATATTTGGCAAAATTAGCACCTCCTGGCGACAAATACCTGCACAACGACTTGCATTTAAGAATAGTTCCGCCAGACGAACCGATCAACGCTCACTCTCACCTGATGGCAATGACGCTCAGTACCAGCGAAACAATTCCAGTTACTGAAGGTAAATTAGGACTGGGAACTTGGCAATCTGTTTTATTTTTTGACTTAGACGGGCCGCGAAACAGAACTGTAAGTATTCAAATTATGGGTGAATAGGAGCAATGTAGATAAAATTATATAGCCGAGTCTCAAACAGATGAGGTATGTCCGCTAATGGGTAATTGGGAAAAAGGTAATTGGTAATGGGTAATGGGGAAAAAGGTAATCGATCGCGCTTTCTTGCTTTCTCAGGTTTTTAGAGGTACACACCAAGCGTGCGCAAATCCTCCGATTAGCAGGTTCTCAGTAGGGCTACCATGATTAGCTATGCTTTGGGTTATAGTGCGGTAATTTTACTTGCTAGTTTGTTCGCGGGTTGAGTCAAGCTTTCGTCGGGTTTGGTTGACTAACTCTGTGTGGGTAATGCGTTTGGGTTCTGCTGTGGTAGTTGTGGCGAGAGTTTACTATTTAGTTACAGGTATTGGTGGTTTTTTTTTTAATTTAGTTGAGATGGCGCGATCGCCAGACAAAAGCTTTACCAAAACTTTAATAAATTAGACCGGAATGTGTGATTTAATTAAAATTAAAGATATTCGAGCCAGCAGACTTAATAATTTAACACTCATTCATCAGGGAGCTTTTTATGAATTCCATTGTTAAAAAGAGCATCCACTTGACTTACTCAGCGGGTGTTTTGTGTGCAATTATCGCACTACAGCCACAAAAGGCTACAGCAGCAACGCTATCTAACGGCTGGAATTATGCGATCGACTCCTTCAACGACGGCGTGACAGGGCCCCAAATCGGCGGCGGCGAATTTGAATTTTACGGCATCGCCGTCAAAGAAACATCAGATACAGCTTTCATCGCCATCAACTCCAATCTAAGTTTAGCCGGATATGCAGACAGCGCCGCTCAGTCCGGCAACATCAACTACGGCGATTTGTTCTTCAATTTTTCCGGTCAAAACTTTAACACAGCTAACGCAAATCGCAGCTTATTTGCCGTTCGCTTTGCCGAGGGAAATGACTCAGGCGTGGCGACAACAGGCGTTTACAGCAATGTTACCGCTAAAAACGTCACCAAAACTAACTCCGGCTTTACCAATCTAAATCAATTCAACACCGTAGTTGCAGCTCGAGGCGGAACCCCATCTATGGGCGATTTAGCTGCCACAGACCCCTATTTAGAACAAACAGGAAACTGGACAGTTCTCAACTCAATTGCTGCGGGTACAAAAGTAGGAGAAATCAATTTTTTAACGCCAGCAACTTTGAGCGCCCTCGGTCTGAATTTCGCTCAGTTTAATGCAGTAGGTTCTCAAACAATCGGATTCAGTTTCAATAAATCCTCAATGCCTTCTGGGAGTTATATTGCTAACTTTTTTGCCGAGTGCGCTAATGATGCGATCGCCATTAAAGGAGAATTTGAGGCCGTACCCGAACCTTCTACTTGGTTGGGTACTTTAGCAGGAGTGAGCTTTTTAGGTATGGGTGCGGCGAAACGCAAAATTAAGCGCAAGATTGCTTGAGGCGATTGCAGCATTCTGAAGAACGGGCCCCAGAGCCCGTTTCTAAACAGCGCACCTAAAAACCTTATCGCGAGATAAAATGCGCCCAAACATTCCCATCTGGCCCAGCAACTTGATTGATGTAGCCGTAGGGATACATCAACTTTCTCCCCTCAGTATCGCTGTAACCCGTGAGTGCATCTCCCCAAGGATCTTGCACGATATAACCGTCAGAATTGTAGCCAATTAAAGTGATAATGTGACCGGCCGCCGTAAAATCTCCGGCTAAAACTACGGGCCGCCGATTCAACAATTGCGATCGCACATCAGCCCATTTGCGACTCGCACTAAAACTCGTCTTAAACCCGTAAGCTTGAATCAGCGCCGAAAGTACGTTGTGATCGGTTTGAGAACCCTGGCCGGCATAGTCGAAACACCACTGCAACAACTCATCCTCCAACTGTCCGCCCCACTTAGAACGAACGCCGTAATAATACAGCACCATCGCGATCGCAGTTACATTGCAAGTAGACCAGTCAAAACGCGGATTGTCCCGCTGCGAAAAATACGGCACGTTCAATTCTACATTGTTCGGAACCGGATCGAAAATTTTATCTCCCCGCTTGAACTGAACAAAACTCGGAAAAACATAACCTGTATTGCCAAAATTCGGCAGTTCTTCAGTCAGAGAAACTTTCAGGTGATCCGTTTCCAAACCGTAGCTTTCCACGCCGTAAACTCGACCTAAAGGCAGCGTTGTTCTCTCCGTAGCACTCAGCTTCGCAGCCTCTACCGGGCGTTTTTTAAACACAGTTGGTTGCAGCATTGTCATCGTCAAAGCATCCGGGTCAAAGGGAACTTCTTTGCCGTTTTTCTTGATTTGAACGTGCTGCCAATAGATAAATCCGATATTGCCGAAACCGGGAATAGATTCGGCGAGAGTTACTCGGAAATGCCCCAAAATGCAGGCATAACCAGTGATGGCATAGGTGCTGCCTAAAATTAGTTCAGCAACTCGATCTGCAGGCAGTTTCGATGAATCTTGTGGTTGACCTTTAATCTGAGTGGTTTGAGTTACTAAAAGTTGAGCGCCCCCGTTGCTGTTCGGTAGGTCTGCTAGGTCAAATTTAAGAATTTTTTCACCTTTGGCAAGCTGAACGTCGGGTTCGTACAAATAGCCAAAAGTGCCGATCGGCGAAATTGCTGAATCCAGAACCACCTTGAGATGGCCGTCAATAAATCCGTACTTGCTAAGGGCCAAAGTCTTGCCTGCTTTTACGAGAACTTTTTGTTGATTGTCGAGGCGGGAAGAATCAACGGGAGCTACCTTAAACAAAGTATCGGAAACTATCTTTAAAGTCAAATTTTTTCCTACAGTCAGCGGATCGGAACTTACGGTAATGTAAATTATTTGGCTGCCGGTAACGTTGCCTTTGCTGTCAGTTGCGCGCAATCTCAGCCACCGAGCTCCGGGTATGCTAAATCCTTTGGGCAAGTTCACTTGCCAAGTGCCTGCACTTTGGTTTAGTGTTACGGTTAGGGGAAGTTTGTCCTCAGCTATCACCTCAACTTTTGCTGCTTCTTGCTTGTCAAAAGTACCTGAAAGTGCGATCGACTGATTGACCAAAACTTCTGTCGGGCCTTGATAAGTTAAATTCGGCGCTGGATTGAAAGATTTGCCACCGCGACTGAATTGCACGAAATCGGGATAAACGAAACCCGTATTGCCAAAGGGCGGCAAATTTTCAGTCAGCGAGACTTTAATGTGACCTTGTTCGATCGAGAATCCGGAAATTCCGTAAATCATTCCCGCCGGCAAAGTAATTTTTTCGGGCATTTGCAGGTTTGCAGCATCCGTCAATCGCTTTTTAAACGCAGTAGTTTTGACAACAGTCATGGTAACTGCATTTCTGTCAAATGAAATCCCCTTGCCGTCTTGCAAAATTTGGACGTGTTGCGAGTACAGAAATCCAGAATTTCCGAAGTTGGGAATCGGGCGATCTAGAGTGACTCGAAAATGATTTTCCACGCAAGCGTAGCCGAAAATATTGAAAGTTTCCCCCTGGTAAAATCGGAGTTTCTGAGTTGGGCTTAAAGTAGCAGAATCTGCGGGGTTGCGCTTTAACCAGGTTTTTTTGTTCACCCACAGCAACTGCATTCCAGGCGGCGGGGCGGGCAAATCGGCGCGATCGAATATCAGGATTTTTGCGCCTTTGGTTACGAGTACGTGTTTTTCGTAAAAAAAGCCTGATTTTCCCACCGGAGAAATTGGATTATTTAGTTGAACGTTAAGGTGTCCGTCTTCTAACTCGTAGTCGCTAATTTGATAAGTTTTACCTGCTGGTATTTCCGCTTTTTGCTGAGAGTTGAGACTGCCAGAAGGCACTGTTCCGGCTTTTAATAGGGTATCTTGGAGAGTAATTAACGTGAAGAGTTGTTGCGAGGAGTTAGACGCGGGATTAACTTTGATGTTAATTGTTTGTTCGCCGATAACTTTGCCAGTCTTATCAGTTGCCTTCACCTGCACTGTGCGAGCTCCGGCGCTATCAAATCCTTTCTCTAAACTGATGTTCCAAATGCCTGTAGATAAATTTATCCCCGTCTTCAGGGCATTTGAGCCTTCGGCTGCCGAAATTGCCACCACTTGATTTTTGTCAAAAGTGCCAACTAAGACAGAGGCTCGATTGGCCTCAATTTCTTGTGGGCCTAAGTAACTCAAAATAGTCTTGGTGCTTGTCATTATCTATCCGCCTACTTACTTAATTGTTCAGCTACAGCAAGGATAACTTCTCATTTTATCAAACACAATGACCCGATCCCGGACACCATCGCCCCTAGACTGAATTTAGGGGCGGTTGATGCGTTTTCCAGCATGAATTTTTAATTGTGGGCGGGATATTGGCCGCAAATCTCACTGTAGGGTGCAACCTAAGCACCTTACCCAAATATACGGGCGATCGAGCGGATTTGTGGTGCAAGTTTTGGGGGAATAAATTTAGTGGGAGGAGGCTATTACCCCCTGTACCTTTGACCCCTCACTTTAGATCGTTTTAGATTTTAGATTTTAGATTTTAGATTTTATATCCTGTGCGATCGATTAACTGCAATCAGATTCGTTCGTAGTGCGGACTTCAGTCCGCAAAAAGCTGCGGACTGAAGTCCGCACTACAAACCGGCGAGCACTACCAACGGTTTTTGTTATGGTAATCGACCGGATATGATATTATATGAGCGATGATTTACTGGATAAGTTTTAAGCTTCCCGGTAGTTGGATTATTTTGCAAAAATGGTATTAGTCCGGAATTACCAAAAAACCCGGTTTCTACGAGAATATTGCCTGTAGCAACGAGGTTTCTCGTCGGAAGAAACCCGGTTTTTAGTCACTTGCTTAGCGCGACTAAACTATGGTGACAAGAATATCTTGAGCGTGGGAGTCAACTTTCAGATTTTCTCCTTCATAAACCTGAATAATTTTGCCAGTACCGTCGATGACAAAAGTAACGCGCTTGGCATAATCGCCTTTCTCGACATCGTAAGCTTTGGTAATCGCGCCATCAACATCTGCTAATAGCTGGAAAGGCAAACCGTACTTTTCTGTAAACTTTTGGTGGGATTCTTCGTTGTCGCGGCTGACACCGAGAACAACTATATCTTTGCCCTTGTATTCTTCATGGGCTGCTTTGAAGCTTTGAGCTTGTCTGGTGCAGCCGGGGGTGTCGTCTTTGGGGTAGAAATACAAGATTACGGTTTTACCGGAGAAGTCGGAGAGGGAGACGGTTTTGCCGTTTGTGTCTTTGGCGGTGAATTGAGGAGCCGCGCACCCAACTGGTAATGTCATAGTTTTGTTTGCCTTGCGATTGATAAACATATTTTAGTTGATTGTGGGCGGCGTCGGAGCAACTGCCCATAATAAAATACACTTTTTGGGGAACAGGCCGGAGAGCCTGTTCATAACATTTAATTAAACTTCAGCCGGTTGTTTTTGGGATTCTAGCCAACGATCGTAAGCTGTTCGATCGCCTCCGAATGAATCAAGGGTGACAGGCGATCGATCGTATTGCTTCAGTGGAGCATTTTCTATGGGTTTGTAGGCGCAATAGCAAATACAAATTGAGTCAAATTCTGCGCCATAGGGAGCGGGAATTTCAGGGGTGTATTCGTGAACTTTCACAACCTCCCAGCCGCTGTCTCTGAAATGAGTTGATGCACTTGGAAACATTGGATCGATCGCACTGGGGACAATAACGCTTTCGGTTAAACGATCGCCCGGTGCTGGGGATGGCTTACCACTAGAGTCATAATGCTCAGCTAATGTCCAAATCAATGACTTAACCGATCCTGCATTAGCTACTCGGTAAAAGCTTTCTCCTACTTTTGTTTCGGTGAGCGATCGGTATTTTTCCAGTTCACCTTTTTCTGCTCTGAAAATAATGTATTTACGCATTTTATTTTCTCTCAGTGAAGTAATTGCCTTGACTCAAGTCCATTGGCGACGGAGGAAACTCGCAATTTCCATCAAAAATGCAATCAACGCTCAAGATAGAATTACCAGTCTCTTCTACATTTTTAAGCTGCCAACCGTATTTTTATTCCATATTAATGCAAGCCTCTTCGGTTGTAGCTGCATGGCGCGTCTCATTTTTTTCATCATCATACCGAGGTTGTGACATAATTAATATGCTCCCTTGTTGGCTGTTTCAACATTTGGAGTAGTCGTCTTGTCCGGGTGTTGCCGCAATCGGACAGGACGCTTATCCTTAGTTTATAGTATACAGCAGGCGATCTGTATAATGTCTATTTTTAATTTGTTAATAAAATATGATTAATTTCTAAATTGCGATCGTCTGAAAAAGTTCTGATTATTGGGTTTACAGAGCCAGAGATTGAGGGGATGATTAGTTAAGTCCGCATTAATATGCTCCTTGTTGGCTGTTTCAACATCTGGAGTAGTCGTCTTTGCAACTCAGAAAAGCGATCGCACAAAATCACTTTTACAGCCAAACTCCTCTCACCCGTTCTAAAATAGAAGAGACATCCTATATTAATTCCCTACCATGTCGATCGCCGTAATTCAAGAACATATCGAAATCACCCCTGGAGTGTGCGGGGGAAAACCCCGTATCGCCGGACATCGCATCCGAGTTCAGGATATAGTTGTTTGGCACGAACAAATGGGAATGTCACCAGACGAAATTCTGTATCACTATCCCAGCATTACTTTATCTGATATCTATGCAGCTTTAGCGTATTATCACGATCGTCGAGATGAAATCCGTTGTGCGATCGAAGCCGATGCAGAATTTGCCCGCCAATTGAAAGCTCAAACCCCATCGCTATTGCAACAAAAATTAAAAAATCGTCAGCATGGCTAAGTAAAATTTCATAGCTACGAAAATATAACTCTTGCCATCGCAAATGGATTGCGAAGACGTGGAATTAATATCACTTCGAGTATTTGTAAAATTGAGTGCCGGCAGCAGAAACTTGGTACTGGGGAATAGTTCGATCGGCTTGTTTTCTGCCTTGACTTGCGGGCGCTCGTGTGTTAATTTATTAATGTGCAATCATAATTGTTTTGCACGATAATTTATTTAACGCTCCAAATATGATTGATTTCTACAGTGTTATCATCCGCAAAAGTGCCGATTATTGGGTAGCTTTGTGTTTGGAAAATGGATTGGTGGGACAAGGAAACACTCCCGAACAGTCTATCGATAAGCTCAAACAGGCGATCGAATCTTTTTATGAAGTCTATGAATCTGAATCGAATATTTATCTCAGTCCTCTTGCCATTAATGAATTGCACGAGTTTCTGACTTTAGAAGATGCGGAAGCTTCAGACACTTATGAACTAAGAAAAGTTTATGCCTAAAAATCTTCCATCTTTAAAACCTAAAGCATTAATTAAAATTTTAGAAAAAAACGGATATCAATTTTACCGAGAGGGCAAAGGGGATCATCGTTTGTATGTGCGTGAAATTGAAGGTCAAAAAAGAGTGGTTCCGATTGATATCGGTGCTGGGGAAATGTCACCAGCTTATGTGTTGCGGATTTTTAAGCAATTTGGGTTTACAGATCCAGAAATTGAGGGGATGATTAGTTAAGTAAGTTGAACTAATATTAATCTTGACAACAAGTTCTAACATATTCTCGAACAACAATAGATAAATCAAACAATACTTGATTTCCTTCTATTCTTTTGAGTAAATAACGTTGACGCAATGAATCTAACCCATTCATTAAGTCCATTGATGAGAGAGATAAACTTTGTCTTAAATCTTCTCTTGACACAGGTTGCTCAAATTTACTTAATTGTAAAACAATCTCTTGTTCTGTGGGTGATAGTCGCTTGAATAATTCAGTCAACCGAGATTTCATGTCTTTGGTGACAATTAAACTATCTTCTTTTAAGAAATCAGCGACTTTGCCCCCAAAAATACTTTTAATTAAGGTGACAATATCTTTTAAATAAACGGGATTACCTTCATATAACTTTATAAGTTGCGCCCAAGTTTCATCATCATGTAAGCCCCAGTTTTTCATGATTAACCTACTCTCTACTCCTTCTAACTCTAAGCACTTAATAGGATATAATTCCTCATCCAAGCAAATCATTTCTTGACATTGTTCCTGACTAATTAAGATTAAACTACTTTGATGTTCAATATCTGTCATCATGGTCAGCAAGTTGTGGTAAGTCTTATATTCAGTTTTGAATTGTCCTGCCAATTCTCCCTTGATAAATAGTTCTTGCAAATCATCAAGGATAATTAAACATCTTTGCTGACGTAAAAGATTAAAAAGTTGAGTTAACTTATTGTTAGGTTGAACAGAATCATCATTAACACCTGTTAATATTTCAGTAATAATGCCATCTAAAGATTGAGATAGTTTGAGGTTTTTCCAGACTACTACATCAAAATGTTGTAAATTGAGGTCAACAAACTGTTTGACTAGGGTGGTTTTGCCAATTCCACTTAATCCTAAAACAGAAACTAGATGAAGATTTTGGTCGATTAACCAGTGGGAGAGGGTTTGAAGTTCGGTTGTGCGATCGTAAAAATGGGTGATTTTCGGTGCTAGGGTTAAATCATAATAATCTGTGCCTTTGATTGGCTTCTCTTCATCAGTGATAGATTGATTTGTATCTGCTTGAGGAGAATTAGGACACCAATTAATCTTACTATTTACTAAACCAACAAACTGAGGAGAATTTATCACTCTCTCTATTGTCCAAGTAAAATTAGATTTATTAACAGATTTATTAACATCTTTGCCTAAGTGATCAGATAAAATCTTAAATAACTTACGGCTAACATCTCCAATATAGTTTTTACTCTTATACCCACATTCATCTGCAATCTCACTGTATGTTTTACCTTGCCACAGTCCCTCAACAACAGCTTTTTCTAGATCGTCGAGGTGTTTTCCTGTTTGTTTCTCGACTACCCGATCTACAAATTGTAAAATTTCTGTAATAGTCATAGGATTGATGTATGGTATGGCTTTTAGGCATTATAACTTAGTTTCAGTCAATAAAATCAGGTTTTTTCTGGTTTGTATTTAATAATTTGTTAGAAATAATTCAAGAAAATCTGTTCTTTTTGGTGTGCAGCGTTCTGAACAGAGTATTTATCATGGGACAAGATTCATTTGAACTTATATTTATGGTGAGTTCATAAATCCTTCAGTCACTTTGATATTCAAGGAGAAAAAGATGTCTAAATCATCATCAAGAGAAATTGGAGAAAAAATTGCCATAGGAGTTGGTGTAACCGTTGGTTCTACCATCGTTCTAGGCACTATTGGTTCGTTACTTACGGCTAACCCTGCTCCTTTATTAGCAGCTTTAAAAATAGGGGCGGCGATTGGTGGCGTTGGGGCTGGCACTTCTGGTGGAGGAAGCGGAGGAAATAGTTAAGCATCTTTGCCTCATTTTAGCCTCGATCGCGCTTCCTACTCTCTGGACGCGCGATCGCTTTTCTGTTCATTTAATTTTAAGCTCCACGCTCGCATTTCTCTTTTATTATATTCTTGTATTTCTCCCAGGTCTGACTTAGCCCTACCCATCGTCATGAATAATCTTATGGAGTATTTGTAAAAGCAGATGATCGCGCAGCGACGATAAGCACTTGCAACCTGACTATTAATCGTACCGCAGTTTTGGATATGTTGAGCCGCTGTTAGACATGGGTAGATTTTTCAGAACTCTACTTTGCTGACTCTAAATAGGTAATCATAAAAATAGTAGTATCTATTCAGAGGCAAATCAATGACTTTTATCCCATCGGAAGCGTTTAAATCAATTAGTTATCCCAGCCGCACGGTAAAAAGAGCCGATCGCGCGATCCGGTGCGCCCCATTTCAATTACACTTCTTTCAGACGATCCGCAACAACAGCGTTTTCCTAAGTGCGATCGCCTCAAACGCGGGTGTCGAAAGCGGCTACACGCGATCGCCCGTATCCGAACTCGCAGCCGAAAACTCCCTGCTGTGGCTGATCCAAGTCGGCGTACTGCGGCGGGAAGTAGACGGACAAGGAATCACCGACAGTTTTCGCCTCACGCCCCTGGGCCGCCAACTCGTGGAAAAATGGGAACAGCAAGGAGGGGAAATTCCGGCGGCTTCATTGTGCGATCGTCTGGGAAATGCCGTTAGCCGCGGGTTCGGACTGTTCTCGTAACCGGAATGTCGATCGATACAAATTTAACGTAAAACCCACTGGTCCGCCGGGGGTTAAAAACCCCCGTCTCATAGCGAAAGTCCTCTCAAAGAGGACTGCTGAATTGATAATTTCTATGCAAGAGGGCTTTTTCATAAGAATTAAGAATTTACAGTCGTCTTCAGACGACTTCAGCTTTGAGGCAGGGGTTTAAACCCCTGCCGGATCTGCGGGCTCGCTAGAATGGATCGATCGCCCTCGTCTTCACTACAAACGACAATGGTTCAAACCCCCATTAAACCTTTGACTCTCGATCAATTTCTCAAACGGCCCGAAACCAAACCCGCCAGCGAATTCATCGACGGTCAAATTATCCAGAAACCTATGCCGCAAGGAAAACACAGCACAATTCAAAGCGATTTGGGTGGTGACATCAACCGGGTACTCAAACCCCAACGCATCGCCCGCGCCTATCCAGAATTGCGCTGCACCTTTGGCGGTCGATCGACTGTACCCGACCTCGCAGTCTTTACTTGGGAACGCATTCCCCGCGATGAAAACGGCGAAGTAGCTAACATTTTCGCGATCGCCCCCGACTGGACAATCGAAATCCTCTCCCCCGACCAAAGTCAAACCAAAGTCGTCCGCAACATCCTTCACTGTATCGCCTGCGGAACTCAGATGGGCTGGCTGATTGACCCGGAAGAAGAACTGGTATTTGTCTATTTTGCCGATCGCACTATAGCTGTTTTTGAACAACCGGGCGATCGCATCCCCGTCCCCGCCTTTGCTGAATCCCTGAATCTGACTGTTGGTGAAATGTTCAATTGGCTGACCCCGTAGCGCAACCTGGATTTAGGAATGATTTTTTAACCACAGAGGCCGCAGAGGGCGCAGAGTTAGAGAAGAGAGAGTACCTTACGGATTTGCTTTGAGCGAATGTGCGATCGATCGCTTATACTGGAATATCTGGTTGTCAGCTCTTCAAGGACGAGAGAGGACTAAAGTCCTTACTACAAACTTAATTATGATTATTTAACCGGACTTGATATCAACTCTCAATTAACCGCTAACTACTAACAGCTAAGTACAAAAAACGTTTCTGAACAATGGAAGCAAAATCCTACAAAGACACCGTAAATTTGCCCAAAACCAAGTTTGATATGCGCGCCAACGCCACCAAACGGGAACCAGAATTGCAACAATTTTGGGCAGATCAAGATATCTACGATCGCCTCTCCCAGGATAACCCAGGCGATGTGTTCGTCCTCCACGACGGCCCGCCCTACGCCAACGGACAACTCCACATCGGCCACGCCCTCAACAAAATCCTCAAAGACTTCATCAACCGCTACCAAATGTTGCGCGGCAAAAAAGTTCGCTACGTTCCCGGCTGGGACTGTCACGGATTGCCGATCGAACTTAAGGTATTGCAGAACATGAAATCGGACGATCGGCTAAATCTTACCCCGATCGACCTCCGCCGCAAAGCTGCCGCCTTCGCCGAACAAACAATGGAACAGCAGCGCGAATCCTTCCAGCGCTACGGCGTTTGGGGCGACTGGAAACACCCGTATTTAACCCTGAAACCCGAATACGAAGCAGCCCAAATCGGCGTTTTCGGTCAAATGGTTCTCAAAGGCTACATCTTCCGCGGCTTCAAACCCGTGCACTGGAGCCCGAGCTCGAAAACAGCCCTCGCCGAAGCTGAATTGGAATATCCCGAAGGCCACGTCTCGCGCAGCATCTACGTCGGCTTTCACGTGAGAAAATTGTCAAAATCCCTGCAATCGAAGCTCAAGCGCTATATGCCGAGCCTCTGGGCGGCGATTTGGACGACTACCCCCTGGACGGTGCCGGCAAATTTGGCGATCGCAGTCAATCCCGAACTGACTTATGCAGTGGTGGAACCGCCGGCAAATTCCCACATCGCACAACAATTTATGTTAGTGGCTGTCGATGCGGTCGATCGGCTGTCGGCAACTTTCAACACTGAATTAAAAATCCTTGCTACCTTCCCAGGTAAAGATTTAGAAGGCTGCATCTACAAACACCCGCTGTTCGATCGCGAAAGCCCGATCGTAGCCGGCGGCGACTACATTACCGCTGACTCAGGAACCGGATTGGTGCACACCGCACCCGGCCACGGACAAGAAGACTTTATCGTCGGGAAACGCTGCGGTTTGCCAGTTTTAACGCCAGTTGATGAGAACGGAAATTTCACCGCCGAAGCAGGAGTCTTTGCAGGTTTAAATGTCCTCGGAGATGGCAATAAAGCAGTCATTGATGCCCTGGCCGAAGCAAATTGTTTGATTAAAGAGGAAGCTTATCCTCACTCCTATCCTTACGATTGGCGCACTAAAAAGCCGACGATTTTTCGGGCGACGGAACAGTGGTTTGCTTCCGTTGAAGGGTTCCGCGATGAAGCGTTAAAGGCAATTTCCGGTGTGAATTGGATTCCCGCCCAAGGGGAAAATCGGATTACCGCAATGGTTAGCGATCGATCGGATTGGTGCATTTCTCGCCAGCGGACTTGGGGCGTTCCCATTCCCGTGTTTTACGACGAAGAAACCAACGAACCGCTGTTAAATGAAGAAACGATCGCCCGCGTGCAAGCTATCTTTGCTGACAAAGGTTCCGATGCTTGGTGGGAAATGTCGATCGATGAATTGCTGCCAGAATCTTACCGCAATAACGGGCGCACTTACCGCAAGGGCACAGACACGATGGATGTGTGGTTTGACTCCGGTTCTTCCTGGGCCGCTGTGGCAAAAGGTCGATCGGAATTGGAGTATCCTGCCGATATCTATTTGGAAGGTTCAGACCAACACCGCGGCTGGTTTCAATCGAGCTTGCTCACCAGTGTAGCAACCAACGGCATCGCTCCTTACAAAACAGTTTTAACTCACGGTTTTGTACTAGATGAAAAAGGCCGGAAGATGAGCAAATCTGAAGGCAATGTCGTCGATCCGGCGTTAGTCATTAAGGAATATGGCGCCGATGTTTTGCGGTTGTGGGTGTCTTCGGTAGACTACTCCGCAGACGTGCCTTTGGGCAAAAATATTCTCAAACAGCAGTCGGATGTTTACCGCAAGATTCGCAATACAGCTAAGTTTTTGCTGGGAAATTTGCACGACTTCGATCCGGCAAAAGATGCTGTTGCTTTCGAGGATTTGCCGGAACTCGATCGCTATATGCTGCACAGAATGGGCGAAGTTTTTGCGGAAGTTCAAGATGCTTTTGACAGTTTCCAATTTTCCCGATTTTTCCAAACTGTGCAGAATTTCTGCACGGTGGATTTATCTAATTTTTACTTGGATGTTGCCAAAGATCGGCTTTACATCAGCGCCACAGATGCGCGCCGCCGCCGCAGTTGTCAGACAGTAATTGCGCTCGCTGTGGAGAATTTGGCACGGGCGATCGCGCCTGTGCTGTGTCACATGGCTGAGGATATTTGGCAGTACCTTCCCTATCCAACTCCCTACAAGTCAGTATTTGAGGCTGGTTGGGTGCAACTCGATGCTTCGTGGCACAATCCAGAATTGGCGACTCGGTGGCAGTATTTGCGGCAAGTGCGCGGGGAAGTTAACAAGGTTTTGGAAAAAGCCCGGATGGAAAAGGCGATCGGTTCTTCTTTGGAAGCTAAGGTTTTATTGTACGTTCCCGATGTTGAGAAAAGAGAGCAGTTGCAAGCTTTGAATCCCAGCAGCGAAGAATTGGTGGATTACGTGCGATCGCAAAATTCAGTCATCGAGTTGGCCGCAGAGGAGAAAGCAAAAGCAGCACAAGATCGACAGGAAGAACAAGCGGCAAGTGTTGCGAAAGTCTTGACAGAAAACACAATTCATGTTGAGGCGGAAACGGTCGAAAAGGGATCTCGACCTTCTGAGATTGTAGAGTATTCTGCCCCTGAACCGTCGGCAGATTCTGGGCCAATCTTAGATCGAGCAGCCCAGTTTGTGGCAGATTTGCCTAACTACGCGGGCAAGTTTTTCACAGAATACCAAACTGTGTGGGTAACGCTTGGGCTGTTAGCTTCTGTTGCGATAACGGGTAGAGTAACCCTGGCGGTTTTGGATACGATGAATCAAATTCCGCTGTTGGGCGGCTTGTTTGAAGTCATCGGTATCTTATTTACCATCTGGTTTGCTTTCCGTCACTTGCTGTTTGCAGAAAGCCGCCAAGAAATGGCACAAACAATTGATGCGCTGACAGCAGATGTGCTTGGAAAGTCAACTGCGCTGGTGCTTGTAGAAACACAGGCCATTGTCCTTTCACTTCCAGTAGAGACAGCCATTGTACCAATACAGCCGATCGCACAAACAGTCCCAGCGGAAACAGTGTTTGCAGAAACACCCCAAATCCCGCAAGTAGAGTTAATTGCGATCGCACCCAAATCAGAAATTGCTGCTGAAATAGCTGTAACGCACGATTCTGCAAGTGCTAGCAACGGTGTAGACGAACTGCGCTATTTGTTCATTACTTCGGAAGTGGAACTGATAGAATCGAATGCAGCGATGCAGGAATTGCCTTACAGTTACCAGTCTCCAGAGTTGGCGATTGGTGTAGTTAAAGCAGACGGCGAAAAGTGCGATCGATGCTGGAACTATTCTACTCATGTCGGAGAGTCGATCGAACATCCGGTAATTTGCGAACGCTGCGTGTCAGCAGTTGACGGGAAATTCTAACGTAGGCTGCGCTTCGGGAAAAATTATTGAGTTTGTGGTAGCCACATTCAGCCCGAAGCGCACCTTACAATAACTTCATTTACTTATTTCTGATTAAAAAAACGGCAGACAATTTCACCAGGGTTGTTTTGTCCAAACGTCAAAACTGTTCCATCTTGCTTAACTGAAGTGCGATCGCGACAATTGTAAACTTCCAGAGGCTGTTTCACTCCATCAACACTGAGAATCACCCTGTATTCCCAATAATTTTTCGCACTGCGTTTGATATCGACAATGCAAATCTCGCGCCCTTGATAATTGCGGCATACAGAAGCCTCAGCCGGAAGTGCGACGCAGAAAAAAGATATTAAGAGCAACAAGTAGCAAACACATTTCATCATCAGCGAACTTACTAAGTCCTATTTTACCTTTTTGGATAACCAACCGACAGTATTTTTGCAAGCGACTTAGCAATTGGGCGCGCCCTCAAGCCGTTACATCGTAAGATAGCTGAACCATACCAGAACTGTAAGTCTGACATCCTGTTAGCTGCAAAACTGTAGTATTGGGATTAGCAAATAAAGGAATTCCCTCGCCCAAAATAAGCGGATGCACCGAGAGAATCACCTCGTTGACAAAATTTTGGTTCAGGAAATCGCGAATCAGCAGGGCTCCGCCAACTAACCAAATATTCTTGCCGTCAAGCAAGCGCAAATCATTGACAAAACTCTCTAAATCTGTTACCACTTCGACATCTGAAGTGGCTGTAAAATCTTGATTTTTCGTAAAAACATAACTCTTTTTTTCCTGGTACGGATACTCGCCAAAAGTTAGAACTTGTTCGTAAGTTTTGCGACCCAGGAGCACCGTATCGATGCTATCTAAGAATTTAGTGTAGCCGTAATTTTGGTCTGTAAACAGCCAGTCAATATCGCCATTCGATCGCGCGATATAACCGTCCAAGCTAGATGCAATGTATAGTACAATTTTTCGCATGGCAACACCGAGGTTTTTGGGGCATCGGGGCGACGTTTGCCCCAGTCACCTTAATTTTAAATGATTTAGCGTCCTGACGGTAGGTGGAGTTCGATACCCAGCTTTTGACCGACATCGATCGCAGTATTCGCAAATTCCGTCACGCCTGCAACTCCAACTCCGATCGCTGTCGCCGTCGCTACAATAGCTTTGAAACTTTTCTTTAATCGAGCTTGATTCCTTTCGTTCTCCGGTTTCTTGATTTCGGATTCCACATCTTCAATATCGATAATTACGCCCTCGCGGATGTCTTCGGGAAACTGCGAGGCGGTTTCGCGCATTGATGAAATTAGTTTGAGCAATTCGGCGGTATTTGTGTTATTATTGTTTTGCACTGATTGATTGCCGCTAACTGCGGCGCTGTTCGACGAACCGCCGATATTGCCGGAAAAGTTAGCACCTTGAAAAGCACCTTGAAAGTTGTTGGTTTTGGAAGAATTTTGAGTCATTTTTTTACCGTTGACGTTGATATTTAATTGAATGCTAGAAGCATCTCCAAAATCAGGGCGATCGCTTCCAGAAATTCGCTCTTTCTCTTCCCATTGTTCCAGATAGTCCGGGAAATCTTCCATTAAGCCGCGCACGTTGACCATTTGATAAGATTTGTCGCATTCGACTTCGTAGCGACGCTTGACCAAACGGCGGCGCAAAGACTCAAAATCGTAGAGGTGAGGGTTTTGGCTGCCTTTGCATTCGGAACAGTTGCAGGGGATGAATTCTTGGTATTTGAGGCGATTGTCGTAAGTCGCGTGAATTTTCCAGAGTTCGTGGCGGATGCGGTCTAAAAGAGATTGTTTGTGGTTGCCGGAAACTCGAATGCGGATTTCTCGTTGGTGGTAATTCTCGATAACTTCGGCTTTGGCGTAATTGTCGGCGAGGATGACTCCATCGCGCCAAGCGATATCCCCCCTACCCTTTGGTAAAGAAGGTTGAGGGCGGTAGATTAACAGGTGCATTTCTACGATGAAGCGGGTAATGATGCCTTTGGGCATGAAGTCGTATTCGTAGCGCAAAATCAGGTTATCGGTGTCGTCCCAGGTGTAATCGGGAGTTTCCCGGGGGAGAAGTTGCGGCGCGATGTATTGTCCGGGTTGGCAGGGGATTTCGTAACACAGTTTGAAGTGTTTCATCAAATGAAGTAACTCGTCGTGCAAGTCTCGGTATTCTATGTCGCGCCAGATTTGCTTGAGGTTTTCCTTAGTGAAGTAACCGTAGTTGGCGATGACTTCTGCGTTGTCGGCGACTTCTTTTTCGTCAGTGATTTCTTTCTTGCTGATGACTTTGTAAACAGCGTTGGTTGCCAATTCGGGACGCAGGATGACTAAGTTTTTGAGGATGGGGTCTTTTTGAAAGTGAAGGATAATACCCAAGTCGTGGAGGTATTTGCTGAGACTCAGCATGGCGGGTTTATCCGATTTTTTAAAGCCTTGGCCGGCGCAGATGCCGAAAAATTCGCTGACTTCGATGTGGGTGCGGCGTTGCGAATAGTTTTCCAAAACGTGGCGGACGTTGGCCCAGCGTTTGGGGATGGGCGTGCTGATGTGGTCGAGGGTGGCGATGCGGTTTTTGAGGGCGCGTTGGAGTTCTGCGAGTCCGCGATTGCTGGCGAGGTTGGTAGCGAAATCTTTTTCTAAATTGGCAAAGTCGTGCCGCTGTTGGGAGAGGTTGATTTCGCAGCGGATGTCTTGTTTTTCGTTTTGGACGAGGAAGACGGGACTGGCGTTGCTGAGGAGTTCGACGATACTCAGCCAGTAGCAGAGGTTGGGGTTTTGGCGGCGGTTATCGACGAGGAGGACGTAGAGGGAACGTTCGGTGAGGAAAAATTCGTGGGTGGCGTGGTAGATTTCCTGTCCCCCAAAGTCCCAGAGGTGGATGCGAAAAGGTTTGCCGTTGGCTTGTGGGAATTCCCAGCGCATGACATCGATGCCTTCGGTGGAGGGTTCTCGTTCCTTGAGTTTGTAGTTGGGGTTGAGGAGTTTGTTTGCGAGGGTGGTTTTTCCCGCTTCGCCTTCGCCGACAATCAAAAGTTTGGCTTCGTTGAGTTCTTCGGTAGCGTCGGGGTCGCGGGTTTGGAAGTAGAAATCGAGAATGGCACATTTAGAGAATCCCTTTCCGCCTAGGATTTCCGGCGGAATTGGTATCGGATTACCCCGCAAATCCAGTTGTTTCAGATGCTTCATATTGCGGAACACATCGGGAATTTCTGCTATCTGATTGTTACTGAGGTAAAGCTGTGTCAAATTCGACATTATTTTGCCGAGAACTTCGGGAATTTGTGCTATCTGATTGTTACTGAGGTCAAGCCATGTCAAATCCGACAGGTGGCCGAGAACATCGGGAATTTCTGCTATCTGATTGTTACTGAGGTCAAGCCATGTCAAATCCGACAGGTGGCCGAGAACTTCGGGAATTTCTGCTATCTGATTGTTACTGAGGTAAAGCTGTGTCAAATTCGACAGGTGGCCGATCACTTCGGGAATTTCTGCTATCTGATTGTTACTGAGGTCAAGCGATGTCAAATCCGACAGGTGGCCGAGAACTTCGGGAATTTCTGCTATCTGATTGTTACTGAGGTAAAGCTGTGTCAAA
>NZ_JAUBVK010000027.1:75235-97030 GCF_036705795.1 Microcoleus sp. ARI1-B5 | reverse complement strand
ACAGTTGACAGTTGACAGTTGACAGTTGACAGTTGACAGTTGACAGTTGACAGTTGACAGTTGACAGTTGACAGTTTGTAGTGAGGACTTTAGTCCGCAGTTTTTTTTGTTTCACTCGCAATGAAATACTACTAAAATTAATTCATGCGCTCGACAATGCAATATTCTTTATTTGAACTCAACCAAATGAACCAGGAGGCATTTACAGAGGCCTTGGGCGAGATTTTTGAACAGTCGCCCACAGTCGCCCGTTGCACTTGGGACGATCGCCCTTTTGCCTCCACAGCCGATTTACACGCCAAAATGGTAACAGTCGTCAATTCCATGACTGGGGAGGAAAAATTAGCTTTAATTCGATCGCACCCCGACTTGGGAAGCAAAGCAAAAATGGCTGTAGCATCGGTTAACGAACAAGCCGGTGCAGGTTTGGATCGGCTATCTGTCGCAGAGTTCGATCGCTTTCAATTCCTCAACCGAGAATATCGCAAAAAGTTTGATTTCCCCTTCATTGTGGCGGTGAAAAACCACACAAAAACCAGCATTCTCGAAGCATTTGAACGCCGCCTCGACAATTCCCTCGAAACTGAAATGCAGCAGGCTTTAACCGAAATTTATGAGATTGCGCGGTTTCGCCTTGAGTCAGCAATTGAGAAACAAGACTGAAATCCTGACTACGAACCTTTATTCTTGAGTCGGCGTCCGGCGGACATCGTTTGTATAGACGCGGTTTCAACCGCCGTCTTATCTTCAGTCCGCGGCGGCGGACATCGTTTGTGTAGACGCGGTTTCAACCGCCGTCTTATCTTCAGTCCGCTTGGCATGGACATCGTTTGTGTAGACGCGGTTTCAACCGCCGAGTCCCCTCCGGGTGCAACCCGAATTTGATATCACCCGATCGCCCGATACATTCCGCCAAAATAGTTGTACAATAGTATCACAAGGCACAGAAAAAGATTCGGACATACCCCATCTCAGCGCTGCTGTTGCCGGGGAGCGTGGTGACAGGTTTCGATGTGCCTCCCAGAAACACAAACATCTCGGAGGCAAATTTATGCAATTATTCAATCGTCAAGCGACCAAAAAATCTCCCGCGCCGACACCGGTAACAGAAATCCAACCGGTTCAGCACGAAGAACCTTTAGGCCATATGCACGGTAATTTCCGGCACTGGATTTGGTTTAATCCATCCAATCAGCGAGCCCAGTAAATTAGGTATTTCTCCGCAGCGGCAAACAAGCCGTAAAGCACGGTTCCCATCACCGCCAAAACCATCAATCCTGCAAAACCTAAAGGCACGTCAAAGTTAGAACTCGCGGTGACAATTAAGTACCCAATGCCTTTGTTAGAGGCTACTGTTTCAGAAATTACAGTGCCGACAAAGGCAAGGGAAATTGCCACTTTCAGTGAGGCAAAGACGTATGGTAACGTGTGGGGGAACCCAACTTTTTGGAAGATTTCGATCTGGGATGCACCCAGCGATCGCATTACATCTTTCATCTCGGGTTCGACTGTATCTAGTCCCAAAGCGACGTTAACTGCGATCGGGAAAAATGCCAGCAAAAATGCCGTCAGAATTGCCGGCACCGTACCGATGCCAAACCACAGCGCAAACAGCGGCACTAACGCTACTTTCGGAACAGTATTAAATCCAACTAATAACGGGTAGAGAATTACATAGGCAATTCGCGAATATCCGATCAGAAACCCCAGCACTACGCCCGCCACAATTGCGATGATGAAGCCTGCTAGGGTTGTAAACAAGGTTTGTCCTGTGTTTTCGATCAGTGCCTGACTTTGATTGAAACTTGCCGCGATTATTGCTGAAGGAGCGGGCAAGTTGTACGGGGGAATTTTGAACAAAAATACCACAATCTCCCACAGCACGAACAGCAAAATTGTTGCAGCAAGCGGCATCACAATGCTGGCTGTTTTTGACCGAGCAAATCTTTCTAAATTATCCATTGCTTTCTCAAATGCCTGCTCAAATACGATTAATTGCGGTGAATGTGGCGGCGCAACTCTGCAACAATGTGGTTGAATTCATCCGACACCATCATATCTAGAGTGGTGGGACGTGGCAGGTTGACTTTGACTTTATACACGATCGAACTCGGGCGCGGGCCCATCACATAAACTGTATCTGACAAGAATACAGCCTCCCGCAAATCGTGAGTGATCAGGATACAAACGCACTTCACTCGCATCCACAAATCTTGCAGCATCACCCACATTTCCTCGCGGGTGAAAGCATCTAAGGCGCCAAAAGGTTCGTCCAGCAGCAGTATTTCCGGTTGGTGAATTAACCCCCGACACAGCGAAGCCCTCTGTCGCATTCCTCCCGACAGTTGCCAGGGAAACTGTTTCTGAAAGTCTTGCAGTCCGACTGTCGCTAACAATTCTTGTGCCGATCGAATAAACTTTTCCTTGCGCTGCGGATCTTTGAATTCTCGCTTGTAAGGCTGCACTACTTCCAGCGGCAGCAGAACGTTGTCGAGGGTATTTCGCCAAGGCAAAAGCACGGGATTTTGAAAAGCTATTCCGACATTTTTTAGGGGTTTGGTAATCTTTTTTTCCCGCATCCGAATTTCGCCGATCGGAGCCGGAGACAGCCCGGAAACCATCCTCAGAATTGAAGTTTTACCGCAGCCGCTCGGCCCCACAAATGACACAAATTCTCCTTGGGCGATCGACAGTGAAATCTCGTCAATGATCCGTCGGGGTTGGCCATCAACTCGGTACTCTAAACCCACGCGATCGAATTCCAAAAGTACGGGTTCTTTCGTTTCGAGATCCTCTGTTAACATTGTCTGCTGTACCACAATCAGTCTACCTCCTTTATCGAGCAAGCGAGCAGTAGTATTCTGTATACAGAAAAATTAAAAAGTTTCATCTCTATTATTTATTATTGATATATTTGAATTTGTCTGTATCGGGAAATACAAATTTTTGCCAACAATAAAGCAACCTGAACAACATTATTAAGTGTTGGTGCAAATCAAGTTATCAAAAGTAAATTTATTGATAAAGATTAAAAAATGTGTTGCTATATACAGTATTCGCCGAAAGGAAAGTATACCGTATACAGCAAACCCATGCGCTGCTTAAATTTGATGCGAAATCCGTAGAGATTGGCAACCGTATTTGGTGCGCTTGCAGGGGTTTTTGCTTTGGTTTGTTGTCCAAATAGCAAGCTTTTTCCCATGAAAAATACTTGGTTAGTACGATCGCTATCCCTAGTGCTGATTGCACTTCCAGTCATCGTGAGTAGCTGTCAATCCCAGCAGCCGAATGCCGGAACTACCCCAGCAGCGCCCGGAGCAACAGCAACAACGGCGGCTGACACCGCCCAGAAACGGACGATCAAAGTCAATCCTTCTTGGCTGCTGCAAGGCGATAATGCACCGCTGACGATCGCCATTGACAAAGGTTATTTCCCAGCAGAAGGATTGGATGTTAAAATCGAGCGGGGGTACGGTTCCTCAGACACCATCACCAAAGTTGCAGCCGGTCAGTTCGAGATCGGATTTGGCGATATTTACTCGATGATGGAGTTCAACGCCAAGAATCCCAACGATCCAGTAGTAGCAGTTGCAGTCCCTTACAATCGATCGGCTTTTTCCATTGTCAGCCTCAAGTCGAGCAACATTGCAGATCCTAAAGGATTGACAGGCAAAAAGCTAGGAGCTCCAGCAGGAGATGCACCCCGCAAACTGTGGCCGGTATTCGCCCAAAAAGTAGGCGTGCAAGCCGACGGCGTAGAGTGGATTACAATGGAACCAAAGCTGCGGGAAACCTTACTAATTAAAGGCGATGTCGATGCAGTGAGCGGATTTGCCACAACCATCCTCCCTGCATTAGAAAAAGCAGGCAAAAAGCCCGAAGATATAAATGTCTTCTACTATAACGAGAACGGTCTGGAGCTGTACGGAAATGCGATCGTGGTCAAAAAAGCGTTTCTCGACAAGAATCCCGAAGTAGTAAAAGGCTTTTTGAGAGCGTATTTTAAAGGACTTCAAGACACATTAAAAGATCCCGAAGCCGGATTGGAATCGGTGGCGAAAGCGGGAGATAGCTTGATGGACAAAAACGCCGAAAAGCGCCGCCTCCAAATCGCCTTAGAACAGCTCTACATCACTCCCGAAGTTGAAAAACTTGGCTTGGGAGCAGTCGATCCAACCCGTCTGGAAACGACAGCCAAACAAGTAGCAGAAGTCTTAAAGATAGAAGCTCCCCCAGTGAATAAGATATTTGATGAAAGCTACTTGCCTCCTCTAGAGCAGCGAGCTTTACCTCCTGCTGCCGATCGCAAACCCTTGACTTAAAAAATGACTAAAGTCATTACTACAAACTTCGGTTCGTAGTGAGGACTTCAGTCCGCAAAAGTTCGTAGTGAGGACTTCCGTCCGCAAAAGTTTGTAGTGAGGACTTCCGTCCGCAAAAGTTCGTAGTGATACTAAATCCGGGTATCCTAGCCCCTTATGACTCGGCGGTTGAAACCGCGTCTATACAAACAAAGTCGGCCTGCGCCGACTGAAGAAATAACGGTGTGAGGATAATGTCTAAAATTGTGTATTTCAAAATCCTGCTGACAGCAACGCCAGCACTAATTTGTATGAGCCTGCTGCATTCTCCTGCAAGCTCTGCTGCGGAAATTTCTGCTACAGAGACTCAAGCAGCAATCGCCTCGCCAGCCGACTTACCGCTGATTGAGGCCGCCGAGTCACAAAGTGCGATCGCCCAAATTAAAACACCGACAAATCCTGCGGTAACGCCAGAAACAACCGCTGATTTAAAACCCGAAAATCACGAAAAACCCGAGAGTATTTCCCTCGCAACAAACAGCGAAAAAACAGCAGAAAGTTATCAAACCAACGAGGTCAACCAGACAAATATAGCATCGGAAAAATCCGCTACATCACCAGTTGCGCTAGAGCCAAATTCCACCGAGACAAATCCGGCGCAAACGCCAGAACAAACCGCCGATATTTCACCCAAATCAACAACAAACAAAGAAGCGGAAATCGCCCCAGTTTCCCAACCAAACAATCTCCAACCTACAGATACAGCAACTCAAGACTCCAGCGAATCAAACCTCTTATCACAATCAATTCAAACCCCACAAAATCCCGCGCCGGCAAGCATATCTGAAATCCAACCAGACAGCTTAGAAGCAACCGATACTTCCGCCTCGCCGGAGATGGAACAAGTCACATCAGTTTCCCAACTCAGCGACGTTAAACCCACAGATTGGGCATTTGGCGCGCTGCAATCATTAGTTGAACGCTACGGGTGCATAGCTGGATATCCCGACGGCACCTATCGCGGCAATCGAGCCATGACTCGCTACGAATTCGCCGCCGGTTTGAATGCGTGTCTCGATAAAGTTGCTGAGTTAATAACAGCAGGAACCTCGAATTTAGTTAAAAAAGAGGATTTACAGAAACTCCAGAGACTGCAAGAAGAATTTGCAGCAGAACTAGCAACGCTGCGCGGTAAAATCGATGTATTGGAAGCTCGCACGGCGAATTTAGAATCGAATCAATTCTCGACTACAACGAAACTAAATGCTACGGTTTGGTTCAACCTAACATCAGCATTTCCGACAGGCGATATCACCGCAGAACGCAGCCGCACCGCCCCTGGCAGCGCCTTTGCTGCCCCGACTCGCGATGCCAACAACCGACCGACTCGCGTCGAGCGCGGGCAACCCGAAACTACTTTTAGCTACTACGCTTTCCTGACGCTAAACACTTCGTTTACTGGCAAAGATTCGCTGGTGACTCAGTTGGTTTTCGGCAACGGCAACTCGCCTGCAAACGAATTAGTTTCGGCGGGTTTTTACAACTCGTGGGGAACGCCATTTTTAGATCAAACTGGAACGCCGACAGCTAATGTTGTGGCAATTCGCGAGATGTATTACACGTTTCCCGTAGGAGATAAAGTTCAAGTTGCGATCGGACCGCGATTGAATTATTACCGATATTTCGATGGCAACCGTTTCACATTTTATCTGAAAGGGGCAACGAGTTTTAACTCGAACGGAAGTACACTGTTAAATGCGGTCGATCGCGGTTCTGGTGCTGTTGTCAGTTGGCAAGTTGCCAAGCCGCTTAAGTTGACGGCTGCTTATATGGCTGAAAATACAGAATTTTTGAATTCTGCTGTATTTAATACCGCTAGCAATCCCAGGGATGGTTTGTTTAACAGTTCCAACACGATTACAGCGCAGTTGGAATACGCCCCCAGCAATTCTTTCAATCTGCGGCTGATTTACGCGCGATCGAGCCTCAAACCTTATAATGGATTTATTGGCGGTGCTGTTGGCGAACCGCTGCCTTACGGTTATGCGGATGACGGTTTTGGGGGAAGAGTTCGAGACTCGGGTGCCGATGCTTTTGTGGTTAATTTTGATTGGTTGCTGAGCCGGAATTTTGGTTTGTTCGGGCGGTATTCCTACGGGCAGCTTGAGGTAAATCCGGTAAATCGCGATCGTTCTGGCGGAGACATTAAGGTACAATCTTTTCAAGTTGGGATGGGATTTCCCGATATTGGAAAAAAGGGCGCGCTGGGTGTACTTTCCTTTGTGGTTCCCCACGATTATATATCGGGTCGCAGGTTCTTGCTCTCGGGCGGCGGCAATGGAGGTACTCAGTACGAGGTAGAGGGTTCGTATTATTACCCGATTACTAATAATATTGCGATCGTCCCGGCAATTTACGCTATCTTCAATGCGAACAACTTTGATGGCAATCCCACCGTGTTTGTGGGCAATCTGCGCACTCAGTTCAGCTTTTAAGCAGCTTTGGGTGGGGACGCGGGACTGTCGGTTGGTGTTAACTTAAGGTCAAAGGTAGCAGAGCTCTGCTGTTTGACAATTAGGCCCAGATCCCCCTTAGCTTGCCCCCTACTCGACCCCTACTCCCCTTCTTAAGGGGGGGACAAGAGTCTTCTCTTTCGTCAACCCCTACTCCCCTTCTTAAGGGAGGAGAAGCATCTTCTCTTTCGTCAACCCCTACTCCCCTACAACCAGGGGGATTTAGGGGGATCGGGACTCGGATAAAAGCAAGATTTTTCAAGGGTTTCAGCTTAAGTTGACATGATGAAAGGCACTGCCGCGTTCCTACAGATGTGGCGTACAATCTATACATATCTGGTGTAAAAGCGCCGCTGTGATGTATCCTTGATAATGAGGCAGCCAAAACCTACGGTTATTTAACATAAAAATCTTAGAGATGAGGCTGAATCAACAATTTTTAACACCAATAAATTCACTTTAATTTTAACTTAAGGATAACTGATTTTGGGTCTTTCATTTCGCGCGATTCGCCGCACTCAATCCCTTCACGAACAAACTTACCAAGCTCTCCGAACTGCTATCCTGTCGGGGGAATTAGCGGCTGGAGAACGCCTGATCGAAACACAATTGGCCGAAATGCTAAACGTCAGCCGCACTCCGGTGAGAGAAGCTTTGTGCCAACTGCAACGTGAGAATTTAGTGACGGCAGATCCGCATCATGGATTGCGCGTGGCTACTCTGTCGATCGCAGATGCAGCGGATCTTTATGATTGCCGGATCGCTTTGGAACAGTTGTCGGTGGCCGGGGCCAGCCAAAATGCTACACCGGCTCAAGTGAAACAATTAGAAGCGATCGTGCTGCAGGCAGAAAGTACGACACATTTGCGATCGGGCGAATTGACAAATTATCAATTGCTCTACGCGGACTGCCAATTTCACCGCTTGCTAGCACAAAGTTCTGGCAATCCTTGGTTAGTAACTCTGTTGGATCAGGTGTTTGACAAAATGATATTAGTGCGGCTTCGCACGATGGAATACAATCCGGGTGTCTTGGAAATTCGCAGCGAACACCGCCGCATTTATCAAGCTGTGATAGAACAGAATGCAGCGGGAGCTCAGCAAGCGATCAAAGACCATTTAATCGCCAGTAAAGCGCGGGTAATTAAAGAAATTAAGGAGATAGAAGGGCAACAGGGTAAACAGTTGACAGTTGACAGTTGACAATTGTCAGTTGTCAGTTGTTAGTTGTTAGTTGTCAGTTGTTAATCAAAAAAAACTGAAAACTGATAACTAACAACTGTAGTTCGCGATCGCACTTGCGACAAGAGTGAAACCCGGTTTTTTACTATATTTCTCGTGACCCAAGAGCAAAAATCGTAGAAACCGGGTTTCGACGCACCCATGCGCAATCAATGAACAGACAACAGTCAACTGTCAACCCTTCTCTAAGCAAGCGGGCAAGCTGTCCACTGCCAACTATCAACTATCAACTGTCAACTGTCAACTGTCAACTGTTATATATGCCAGCAAATTATCCGCGAGAATTAGTCGGTTACGGGCAAAATCCCCCCGATCCTAAATGGCCCGATCGATCGCGCGTAGCCCTGCAATTTGTGATCAATTACGAAGAAGGTGGAGAAACCTGCATCCTGCACGGCGACGGCTCTTCGGAAACATTTCTGTCAGAGATTGTCGGCGCCGTTCCCCTATCGGGACTGCGGCACATGAATATGGAATCCTGTTACGAATACGGGAGTCGGGCCGGTCTGTGGCGGCTGCACCGGATGTTTACTTCTCGGGGGATACCGGTTACAGTTTACGGCGTGGCGATGGCCTTAGAAAGGCATCCCGAAGCAGTTGCAGCGATGTTGGAGGCCGATTGGGAAATTGCCAGCCACGGCTACCGCTGGATTGATTATAAGTATTTTGGGGAAGAGGCGGAACGCGAGCATTTGCACAGGGCGATCGCCATTCACACCCAAGTTACCGGCAGCCGGCCCCTCGGCTGGTATACCGGACGCACGAGCCCCCACACCCGCAAGCTAGTAGTGGAAGAAGGCGGTTTTCTCTACGATGCCGACAGCTACGCCGATGACCTGCCTTACTGGGTGCACGAGTGCGGCAGACCTCACTTGGTAATTCCTTATACCCTCGACAACAACGATATGCGGTTTGCTACGAGTCAGGGGTTTAATTCTGGCGACCAGTTTTTTGCTTACCTGCGCGATGCTTTTGACCTACTCTACGCCGAGGGCGAGACTGCACCGAAGATGATGAGTGTGGGGCTGCACTGTCGCTTGGCGGGGAGGCCGGGGCGGGCGGCGGCTTTGGCGCGTTTTTTGGATTACGTGCAGCAGCATGAGAGGGTTTGGATATGCCGCCGCATTGATATTGCCCGACACTGGCATGAGTATCACAGGCCGATCGTTTCTCAGGAGGACTGAAGTCCGATGCTGCGAACCTGAAATCCGTAGGGACACGGCACGGAGGTGGCGTGTCAACCACCCGGTCAAACCCGTAGTCAAACCCGTAGTCAAACCCGTAGTCAAACCCGTAGTCAAACCCGTAGTCAAACCCGTAGTCCGGCAGGGGTTGAAACCCCTGCCTCAAAGCGAAAGTCCTCTAAAGAGGACTGATGAGTTCTTTAGTCCTCTTTAGAGGACTTTCGCTATTAGACAGGGGTTTAAACCCCTGGCGGTCTATCGGGTTTTGAGAGGACTGAAGTCCTTACTACGAACCTGAGAGGACTGAAGTCCTTACTACGAACCGGCTTTGTAAGCTGCCCACCCACCGCGATCCGAAATATCTTGCCACTGGTATTTCTCCACCAACTCGCGGGGGTACAGAAAAGCTGTTAATACTTCCCCGTCTTCCAAAATCACATCAGATGGATACATATGCGGGGGCTCCCCCGCTGCAAGCTGTTCAAAGTCTTCGGCAGTTAGTTCGTACACTTCTCCCGGAATTGATGCGCCTCCGGTGGCCACTTCGTAAATTGCAGGATGCCAGCCGTTTTCTGCCGAGTGCAAGCGGTAAATCGCACGAGTTTTTGCTTCTCTGATGAACTTTGCATCTCCAAGGTTGCTGTTGTCCGGCTGGCCCCGAAGGGCGGAACCGCAAATGAATACTCGTTTTCCTGCAATTGCTGTTTGACTCATATCACCCGATCGATAAAAATTGTGTTATTTTTTACCGTTAAATCTCTGCGATCGACTTTATTCTACGTGCTGTGTTTTGCCCAGAGCAGTTTAAGTGCCACAGCCGATCGCCTGTTGTAGGCAAGACTACATTATTTTACAGATTTAACTGATATTGCGTACAGTATACAACAATTAGTTAAATGATTAATAATACAAGAGCGATCGCCTCGTTAAATTTCCGAGAATAGGAGAATGTGACATGACAGTTAGGCTAGCACTTTCAGTCAACGGTTCGCGCCTCAACCGCAGCATTGCCGAACTCGCCGAAATCGGCAAACTGCCGTCGGGAGGCGTCAGTCGGGTAGCTTTTACCAAAGAAGATTTGCTGGCGCGCAAACTTGTTGAGTCTTGGATGCGAGAAGCAGGGATGACAGTTCGGATTGACGCGGCCGGAAATACGATCGGCAGGTACGCCGGATTGCGCGAAGGTGCTGCGCTAGCAACAGGTTCTCACATTGATACCGTTCCCACGGCCGGCCATTTCGACGGGGTTTTGGGAGTTTTGGCAGGAATTGAAGTGGTGCGGGTGTTGCAGGAAAACGGCCGGCGCTTGGAACACCCCATCGAGACGATCGTATTTACCGACGAAGAAAGCACCGTTATCGGCTGCAAAGCGATGGCGGGAAATACAGTCAGCGACCCCGAACATTACCGTCGCAACGATGGCACTTCGATTGAAACTTGTTTAGCACAAATTGGCGGAGATTGGTCAAAAATTGCCGAGGCAAAACGCCACCCGAAAGAAATAGCAGCATTTGTGGAATTGCACGTCGAACAAGGAGGCGTTTTGGAAAGTACGGGCGACTGCATAGGAGTAGTCAAAGGCATTGTCGGACAGTACCGCCTGGGAGTGACGGTAACGGGCCGCCCCAATCACGCCGGATCGACGCCCATGCACGCTAGAAAGGATGCCCTGGTAGCGGCTTCACAAATGGTATTAGCAGTCAACAAACTGGGAGTAGAAACACCGGGAGAACAGGTAGCAACGGTAGGTTATTTAACTGTGTGGCCGAATGCTACGAATACTGTGCCGGGAAAAGTCGAGTTTAAAATCGACTTGCGCGATTTGTCTGAAACTAATTTGGAACAGTTGTTAGCTAAAATGAAATTGGAGTTTGGGGCGATCGCCTCTGCCACCAAAACCGAAATTGAAATAACTCAATTGCTGCACGTACAGCCGACGCTAGCAGCACCAAAGATTCAGAATGCAATTGTAGAAGTTTGTCAAGAATTAGGCTTTAGTTACAGGCATTTAATCAGCAGGGCCGGACACGACGCCCAAGAAATCGGACGCTTTACCGATATGGGGATGATTTTCGTGGCTTCTCGGGGCGGGATCAGCCATGCAGAAGATGAGTATACTTCCCCAGAACAGTGTACTCAGGGAGCGAATGCGCTGCTGCAAACCTTCCTAAAGCTCGATCGGCTGTATGCTGCTAAGGGCGATCGATAATCTGCTTTCAAAGCGATGTAGGGTGCGTGACTGTGAATAGATTTGTGCGGTAGTAGAAGAGATCAGTAGTCACGCACCGCTACCTTATATAATAGCAGAGTTTTCTCACCTAAATTGGTATTATATCTAGGACTTCGAGTTACCATATAAAAGAAACAAGCCCGCGTGGATATTAACCAACAAAAAGAACAATTTAGCAACACATACCTGCAAGCCATCGCCACGGTTGCAGGCTATTCTCTTTACAAACCCTCCGTAGACGACGATAGCGTAGACTGGGGAATAGCCGCCAAAGGAGGGACAGGCCGCATCCGAGCACCTCGCTTAGAATTGCAGTTAAAATCTACATCAAAAGATGTTCTAGAAAATAGCTCGATCCGCTACCCCCTCAAACTGAAAAACTACGATGACTTAAGAATGGATGACTTCGCCATTCCCCGAATTTTAGTTGTCGTTTTAATCCCCGAAACAATAGAAGACTGGTTAACCCAGTCGGAAACAGAAATCTGCATGAAGGAATGCGGATATTGGATATCTCTGCGGGGAATGCCAGAAACACAAAACACCACCGCTGTCACAGTCACTATACCCAGAACCAATCAATTTACAGTCATCGCCCTTCAATCAATTATGGAGGGGATTAGCCAAGGAGTTCAACCATGAAAGTCACCGTAAAAGATAGCGAAACCCTCGAAATAGTAAACCTAAATCAACTTAGAAATTACCTGCAAATTCGCGGGTGGCATGAAGACCAACCTTTCTTGGAAAATGCCACCCTTTGGCACAAACCAGCCGCCGGAGAGGAATTTGAAATATTGCTGCCAAACCAACAAACTCTCGGAGATTATGCCGCCCGCATCCGCGAGGCACTCCAAATTTTAGAAACCGTAGAAAATCGCTCTCAAATTGAAATTTTAGCCGACTTAATTACCGGGATACCCAATACAACTATTCAGGGAGTCGTGATGCAAATTAACACGCCCAACGCCGACCAATTAAGCGGCGAGATTACCTTATTAGGCGTGATTGCCGACAAATTACAGAAAATTCAAACCGAACTTGCAGACAAAGATTATATCCTCGCCATCAAAGCTTATCAAGAACGCTTGCCTTTCGTCTGTACGGGAGATTTAATCAAAGAAAATCAAACCTTCATTCTCAAAAATCCCCGCAACTTTACTCTAGATGATTTATGGCAAAATTAACAGATGATGTTACAGTATAGTGCTTCTAAATTATTTGTACAAATATGTAGGGGCAATCCCCCCGTGGTTGCCAAAGGCTGGGGCGGGCACGAGGGCACCGCCCCTACAGAACAAATATCTGCATAAATTTTACTTGCTAAAACTCTAGCCAAATGAACAGGTACGGCATTGCCGACCATTTTGTAGCCGTCAGCAATATACTTGTACTTGAAAATAAACTCATCCGGGAAAGTCTGAACTCTCGCACACTCTCGCACAGAAAGCCGACGGTAAGGCTGAGGCGAATTCGGGTCAAAAATGCGTTTGTCTTTGCCAACCAAAATCATTTTACTAGCTTGAGGGTGCAGAGGCGCGTGTCTGCCGCTTGCTTGAATTGTAAACGAAGGTTCACACCAACTTCGCACTCGATTTCGCGACATATAAATGCTAGAAAACCCCAAATCTGCACATTCGTGATTCGCGACAGAATCGTGATAATTATCTAATTTACCCTTAACTGGCATTGGGGCGATCGCCTGCAAGTCAAAAATCGCATCTTGCAGCGTCAAAACCTCGGTTCCAGGTTCGGGAAACTCAAAACCAAAACCCAGATTCTCCCGATAGCCAACAACAATCACCCTTTGCCTATCTTGCGGCACACCAAAATTTTTAGCATTCACCAACTTGAACGAAACCCGATACCCAATTTCCTCAAACTGCGATAATATATAACTGAAAGCATCCTTGTTTCTGGGGGCTAAGATGCCTCTAACATTCTCAGCCAAGAAAAACAAAGGCTGCTTGTCCCGCACAATTCTGATATACTCCCAAAAAAGCTGACCCCGACTGTCATCAATTCCCCGTTTAGCGCCCGCCGCACTCCAACTTTGACACGGAGGCCCGCCAATAATTCCAATACAGTCGGGAATTTCATCAGAATTGATTTTTCTGATATCTCTTTTATCTAAAATAGTGTCAGGATGGTTGAACTCGTAGGTATCCCAAATAGTGCGATCGCACTCATTGGCCCAAACAATATTAAATCCCGCGTGCCGAAAACCCAAATCCAACCCACCACATCCTGCAAACAGAGATATGATATTCATAATGCCTTTGCCTTTAGTGTTAGATTTTGTAAGTAATAATTTTAGCAGGTATGAGGTTGTCAGGATTATCGGGACATTTAATCGAGTCAGTATTAATTTTAAATCCGGGAACGGAGATGGATTCGATCATTGTTCTGCTGTCAAGTGAAAAAGACAAATATTTACTTTCCTTCATTATGGCGATTATCTGAAAATTTTTCTTAGGGTCATATCCTGTATCTACATAATCAAAAACACTGGAAGGATGATTTATAAGCCACATTGGTCTAACTCTTAAGGATGTTATACTTAACGGGTCTACTTTATTTACTCTAGCTAACTCTTCGGTTTCACTAGATTCGACATCGGAAATTGCATTAATGCCACTGGCTATCTGATCTTTAATCCCTTCATAATATTCTTTGCTAGCAGCATAGCAGTCACCATAAATAAGCCATAGAGTTTTCAGATTTTCTTTTGTATTGTCGTTACTTGTGACTCCAATTGCATAAAGAATATCCTTCTCTGTCCATGCTTCACAATCACGACAAGCTGCGACAATTTGTGGATTGTTAGAAAATAATTTTGATTTGGGATAGGAACTATTTAATTGAATCGAACCCTTGGAAGTTTGTATTTTATAGACTTCTATGGCATCGCCATTTCTGAGCATTAAATTTGGAGGATTACTCTGATTGCCACGAATCCAAGAAAATACTTCATCGTACTTTTCAGGTTTGCTGAGTTCCGGTTCATCTATAGTATTGGCAAAAGCATCCTTCACAAAATACTTAAGGGCATCACCAGCCGTAATTCTATTATTGCCTTGGCTTTTGCTTTTATAATAACTGATCAAGTCAGGTATAGGGTGATTGATAATTGTAGCGATCGCTTGCAGTATATTCGTCATTGGCTATAAAAAATAGAGAACCCGATTTAACCAAAGCTAATCATACCAGAGATCCTCAATGAATGCAAACTCCATCCTCAAATCTTACCAACACTTCGGCGTCCACCTCGGCCTAGAAAGAATTCACCAACTCCTCGAAAAACTAGACAACCCCCACAAACAGATACCCATTATCCACGTTGCCGGCACAAACGGCAAAGGTTCCGTTTGCGCTTATCTCTCATCCGCACTCACAGCAGCAGGCTATCGAGTCGGGCGCTACACATCCCCGCACTTAATCGATTGGACAGAAAGAATTTGCATCAACCAAAAACCAATTTCTCCAACAGCATTGCAGCAGTGTCTAGAAAAAGTTGTCCGCGCTGCGGAAGGTAATAGCGAAACTCCCACTCAATTTGAAATCATCACGGCCGCAGCTTGGCTGTATTTCGCCGAACAAAAAGCAGATATTGCCGTCATAGAAACCGGGTTGGGCGGTAGATTAGATGCGACTAATGTTTGCGAAACTCCCCTCGTTAGTGTCATCACTTCTATCAGTCTCGAACACTGGCAAATCCTCGGCCCGACTGTCGCTGATATTGCTGGGGAAAAAGCCGGAATTCTCAAATCAAAATGTCCGGCAGTTATCGGAGAATTGCCGGAATCTGCTAAAATAGTAGTAGAAAAACGCATTCAAGAATTAGACTGTCCGGCAACTTGGGTAAAACCAGCAAGAGATTTAGGACAAGGATTCGCAGAATATCAGTTAAATCAAAATGCGGTTAAAATAAAATATCAATTGCCACTGCTGGGACAAATTCAACTAATGAATTCAGCAATTGCGATCGCCACTATCCAAACCCTACAACAGCAAGGATGGCAAATCTCCCCAACGGCCATCGCAGAAGGTATCGCCAAAACCCAATGGCCCGGAAGACTCCAGCAGACAACTTGGAAAAACCGCAACATCCTGATTGACGGCGCGCACAACCCCGCTGCAGCTATTGCGTTGCGCGAATACGTAGATAATCTTAGCAGTTCCCGGTCACCGATTAACTGGGTAATCGGCATTCTGGCGACGAAAGACTGCGGCGATATTTTACAAGCATTACTCAAAAAGGACGATCGGCTTTACCTAGTACCCGTACCCGATCAAAACTCCGCACCAAGCGCAGAATTAGCCGCCATTGCTCAAATTATCTGTCCTGAATTAACTGTTTGTCAAGCCTTCCCAGACTTAACCACAGCCTTAGATGCGGCTGTTACCGACGAAAACCTCACCATCCTGTGCGGTTCACTTTATCTAGTCGGCTATTTTCTGCAACAACAATCTCAAACTTAAACGCATCAGGATTGTGTTTCTTCCTCAGTAAAAATCGGAGGCCACAATTGGGAAACGGGCAATTCCCAACCGGGAAAAAGTTCCGGTACTGTTAAAATATCGCCATTGGCTAAAATAATCGGTTCACCAGTCGATCGATAAATTGCCACTGTTTCCTCCTCAGGATCGATCGCAATTCCGACAACCGCACCCAGCTCTATAAACTTCAAAACCTTGGTTTCTATAGGCTTAATGCGATCGCTTTGAGATTTAATCTCAACCACCAAATCAGGGACAAGTTCACCAAAACAACGCGGACTTTGGCGCAAGCGGGCGGCGCGCACAAACGAAACATCGAGCGCTTGGATGTTTGTATTCGGCATGATGAAACCGCCTGCGGAGTCAAAAACTCTCCCCAAGCGACGTGGATTTATCCAAGCGAAAAGAAAGGCGATGAGACGGCTACTGATTCACTGGATACGATGTCTGATGGGCCCCCAACTGAAATTACCCCGTCTTCTAGTTCAATTGTGTAATCTAAACCAGCTTCGGAAAAAAGCGTCTGAACCTGGTTTAAATCTTTGACTGTCATCGCTGTCATAAAAATTTTCTCCCATTATTCAGTCGAATCTTAATTTTAACACAACTCAGAATTCACAATAAATAATTGAAACAGCGACACAACTCACAATATAGTACAATATAATTATCGAGTTCAAATAAACCAAATGACCACTACATCCAAAAACGAACCAACCTTGGTAGATGTAATAGAAAAACTGGACAAGCTATCGATAGATGTGGATAAGCTATCAACAGATGTGGATAATCTATCGAGGGATTCCGAGAAGTTTAACGATCGCTTTTCTAACTACCAGCAAGCAACTCAGTGGGTGGTACAGCTTGCTTTCACTCTAATTGCTAGTGCGACTATTACGGTGATTATTACGTCAGTTCTCCGCAAGTAATAAATTTAGAAATAGAGCGGAAACCGGGTTTTTTACGACAATTTTTCGCCGCAGCACTCAGATTATGGGAAAAACCCGGTTTCTTGGGCCTTGATGCGCTCAGGAGTGTTAAATGGGCGATCGCAGATTTTGCAGAAAGGGCGATCGACTTTTCACCTCAATAAGGGCGATTCCCTACGGTATAGCTGCACTTCACGCACTTGGGATAGCTTAAAGAAGCATCCAGGGCGATCGCACTTGAAATTAAGAAACCGGGTTTCTGCCTAAATATTTCGGTGGGATGCAAAAGCGATCGCTCTAACCCGGTTTCTGGGATAGAGGCGCGCGTGGATTAAGAAACCGGGTTTCTGCCTAAATATTTCGGTGGGATGCAAAAGCGATCGCAGCAACCCGGTTTCTGAGGAGCGATCGCCCTTTGGATAGTTTACAGAAAAAGAAGGGCGATCGCACTTGGGATTAAGAAACCGGGTTTCTGTAACAATATTTCGGTGGATGCAAAAGCTATTGCTCTAACCCGGTTTCTGAGGAGCGATCGCACTTGGGATTAAGAAACCGGGTTTCTGTAACAATATTTCGGTGGATGCAAAAGCGATCGCTCTAACCCGGTTTCTGAGGAGCGATCGCCCTTTGGATAGCTTGGAGAAGCATCCAGGGCGATCGCACTTGCAAATCAAGCTAAAGCAATTGCTAGTGGCTGCTGACTCTGCAATGCCTGCTGCTGTTGCGCCAGCGATTGCAATTGTTGCTGCTGCCCTGATATCTGCTGTTGCAATGCCGTGATTTGTGGCTGCAAAGCAGCAGTTAACTCTTGAGCTTTTTGTGCAGCTATATCTCGGTATTGAGCAGCAGCATTAGCAGCAGCTTGTGCATCATTTCGATAGGCTTCTGCTTGTGGATTGTAAATCCAGCCACCAATAGGAACGTCTCGGCAGCTACGCCAGAATAAGAAGCGGGTGCATTGACGTTCATATCGCACAATTCCCCAAATATAAATCTGGCTGTTCCAGTAATTAGCAGCATTTTGTGCTTCCTGTCTTTGCTGTTCGAGTTGGCCAACAAAAGCATTAGCTTGATTGATTTGAGCTTGGTATTCTTGCAAGGCTGACTGAGTTCCTTGAATCTGCGATTGCTGGGTAGCAATTAGATTTTGGAAGTCAGTCAGCCCTAGGGAAAATTTGCCTGATACTGACTGGGAATCCCTGCTGGCAAGAAAGTCAAAACAGTATTTCGAGCATCGGGTGATATTCCACCCAAGCCATTTAACAGTGGCAAAATACCATCTGGATCGGAGCCATTAAAGAGAGGTTGATATAGCTGCGGAATTCCACCTGATAGGAACTTCAAAAGTTCTTGTTTTTGCTGTGGACTCAGAGCATTCCAAGCATTAGCAACATCCGTTGGCAGTACAGGAGTTGTTGCAGTACCCTGCAAAACTGGTAAAAACTGAGCAGGTGTGCCATATAACAGCCAAGCATAAAGCTGTGGCGATGTCGATGTCAGCGGAGGATTGATACTATTTAAAGTCTGCATTAGTGGCAAAATACCAGCCGGATCTCCCTGAAAAAGTGGTCGCCCATAAGGACTATTAATCCCATTTTTTAGAGCAGTTTTCAGTACGGTTGGCAAGCCTCCCCAAATTACTTGGAGATCGGTAATTTCCTGAGGAGTGGTATTTTGAACTGGTTGCTGTTGCTGTTCTTTCTTTTTCTTAAACCATGAAACCAAACCTGCGATCGCACCTCCCACCAGAGCAATACCTCCTAAAACTATCCCAACCTTACCCAAAATAGGCAGAGCCAAGAATTTGGTACGAATCCAGCTAAATACCTTACCAACTGTCGAGAAGATACCGCTAACTTTAGAGAAAAAGTCTTTAACATTACCAATGAAACCCGATACCTTGTTAACAAAACCTACAACCTTGCTAACAACTCCACTCACCTTGCTAAAGATTTTCTTCACTCCGTTCCATAATTTCTTTAAGAAGCCACGAGCCTCTTCTTCCCCAGCACCTTCCCCACTCCAAACATCAGAATCCGACGACAAAATACTATCTCCCACATCAATTACTGAAGGTGGAGATTTAGCCATTGCGACAGCATCAGCCAGATTCAACAAACCCGCTCCGGTTTGAATATCCCAGCCAGGAGTACCCAAATCAACCGCAGTAGCTTTGAGAATAGCTTTTACCTGTGCAAAGCTCAAATTTGGATTAGCCGCCCACACTTGGGAAGCCGCACCTGTCACCTTAGCCGCAGCGATCGAAGTACCGACAATTTCAGGAATTGATTGCGCTGAATCGATGTCAGAATTATTGATATCTCCTAAGCTTTTTCCCAGCTTTTGAGTTGCTTCTAAGACAAGTTTTTCCTCAGCTTCAGTCAGTTTTTCATCATCAGTGGGCTCTTCGTTAAATTTAATCGCTTTTTCCAAAGCTTGTCGCTCTTCGGGAGTTAAATCTTTGAGCAAATCCTCATTTGAATTTGGATTATAACTTGCATTACCGTCAGGGGTGCTACCAAAAGCAACTAAATCTATCCCTGCACCATAACTAGAGTAATCAGCAAGATTTCCATTCCAATCCGCCGCACCTACAGTGATGATATTAGGAAATTCCCGCGAAGCTTTACCCAAAGCAGATAAACCTTCCACACCTTGATTTCCGGCTGCTGCTACAATCAGAACTTTGTTGTCGCGAGCGTATTCAATAGCCGATCGCTCTTCGGGCGTAAACTTAGTACGGGTAACAACTACGCCGTTCTTAATTTCCGTTAAATCAAAGCTGAGATTGACAATAGCATTCGGCTGCTTAGATACCTTCACAGCATCCACAAAATCCCGCAAAGATTGAGCCCATTTACCTGAGCCAACAGCACGTCCCAGCCACAGCGGTGCATCATCATTGACACCATTTATGCCAATATCATTGTTCTGTTTTGCCCCGACCACTTCTAATACCTTAGTTCCGTGTTCTGCCTCGGGATCGTTAGCAGGAAGTAAGGGATTATCATCGCTATCATTATAATCACGACCTTTGATAATTCGGGTGTAATCAATATCGGGATTATTTTCAGCAAAACCAGTATCGATGATACCGACTAAAGGCTGATATTTCGCATCAAAATGATAGGTAGTGGCCATGCCATCAATATCGGCATACGGATCGGTTTGCAAGCCATCAATTTCTTTTTGCAAATCTGCGATAAAAGCATCCAATTCTGACGCAGCTTGTTTCTCATCTTCAGGTTTCGGCTCGACTAAAGCACTATCGGGATTGGCAGTAATTTTGTCAGATTCAGTTTTAAATTGCTCTAGCAGTTTATCGAGTTCGGGAGCTAAGTTATTGAGTTGACTGACAACATCTTGAACAGTAGGTTCTGGCGGCAGAGGTTTGGGTTGAGTTGCTTTTGCCAAAGGTACTGCTGCTGCCATATTCAGCAATCCCGCACCTGTTTTAGCATCCCAATTCGGCAAAGCGATATCAGTTGCAGTCCGTTTGATAATATCGATAACTTGCTGATAATTCAGTTGGGGATTTGCCGCCCAAACTTGAGAAATTGCACCCGTAACTTGGGCTGCTGCTACAGAAGTTCCTGCCATCAATCCTGTACCCTCTCCGACAGTCGATCGCACGGGATTGTTCAGCGTTCCTCCTTCTGTTAAAATATCTAAACCTTTGCCAGTGCCGGAATAATCTGTGACTTGACCGCCCGATGATGCACCGACGCTGATGATATTATCAAACTGAAGAGATGCTTTCCCTAGAGCCGATATTTGTTGGGGATTGTTGCCCACAGGAACAACAACAACTATTTGATTTTTGCGAGCATATTCTAGGGCTTTATTTTCGGCTTCAGTCAGTTCGTAGCGGGGAACTATTTTGCCGCTATCATCAACTTGAGTTAGTTCAAAACTGATGTTAACAACTGCGTTGGGTTGACCGGATTTTTGGGCGGCATCTGCAAACTCAATTAAGGATTCTGCCCAACTGTTATTGCCACTAGCCCGACCCAACCAAATCGGTGCTTCGCTGTTAATGCCGTCGATGCCTTTGCTATTATTTTGAGTGGCCGCAATTAAGCCTAAAACGTGAGTTCCTTGTTCGCTGCCTTCACCGGATTGAATTAAGGGATTATCGTCATTAGCAATGCGGTCTTTTCCGAGAGTAATGCGGCTGTAGTCTATGTCGAAATTCTTGGCATTAAATCCTGTACTAATAATACCGACCAAGGGTTGAGATGCTTTTGGAGAATGGAATAAGTTAGCTGTTGTGACCGGATTCGAGCCGATATTTTGTGCATAATTTGTGGGTTTTGTATTGGTTGTGTCTTGACTATTTGTGGCTATTATGCTGGTGGCATTTGGTGCGACAGGTTGAGTGACAGGAGCAACTTCTTGAATAGAAATTACTGGCTGGCTGTCAGTAGAAATGGCTGGTTTAGCTAATTCTGAGAGCGTAGTTACTGGCTTGCTATCTGTTGCAATTGACTGATTGACAGTCGAAACTTGTTGAGGATAAATATTTGGCTTGCTTTCGTGGACTATCGGCTGAAAATCTTTACCAGATTCTTGAGTAAAAATTGCTGGTTGTTCATCGGTTTTGGGGCTGAGAGTAACAGCAGGTTGTGGTCGATCGATGTTGGTTTCTGTTTCAACGGTTGAAATGTTTTTAGGTGCAGGTTGAGGTGCAATTGCTTGAGATTCGATTTCAACTGATTTGGTTACAGTGTTATCTGAAGCTGGTGCATCTTTTGTGGGAGTAGAAATAGGAGTTGCGATCGCCTCTTTTTCTTCTTTTATTTTCAACGGATAAATGACTGTTGGAGATGAAGTCACCGCATCGCTTTTGACAGACTCATTCGGAGTGGAAGTCAGTACGATCGCCTGTTTATCCTCTAC
>NZ_JAUBVK010000027.1:0-75135 GCF_036705795.1 Microcoleus sp. ARI1-B5 | reverse complement strand
AGTTTCCACCTCAGAAACTACAGCCTTGTCAGAAACCGGCATATCCTTGGTAGGAGTAGCAATCGAATTGGCGATCGCCTGTTTATCCTCTACAGTTTCCACCTCAGAAACTACAGCCTTGTCAGAAACCGGCATATCCTTGGTAGGAGTAGCAATCGAATTGGCGATCGGCTGTTTCTCCTCTACAGTTTCCACCGCGGGCGTTACAGTTATATCTGAAGTAACAACCTCCGTTTTCGAGAGAGACTCAGTATTAGTTGGAGGAGTTACTTTCTCTTTTAAAACACTTGCATTATCAGGAATTGGAACATCTAAAAGTGAAGCATAATCAGTATTATTTGCAGGTTTTCCATCCTCTTTTGCAGCCTCTACCTTCGGTTCAACATAGGGTTGAGAGTAAGCAAGCAAAGCCTTACCAATATCATCCTTACGCCAATCTTTATCAGCATTAATCACTGCATCCAAATTCACCGCAGTACCCGTCGCACCCCGCACCTGAAATATCACATCATTGTAATCGCGATCGCTCCCGAAATCGACCCGCATATCCTCCATTGCAAAAGTCTTACCGCTACCCGTCACATCAGCAATTTGCCCCACATGAAATCCCTCAGCAGGATTCGCCGTCACCATTGAAAACAAAGGACGTTTATCCCCTCCAACAACAGGATTATTCAGAACCTCTTGCACAGTTCCATTCGGCACCAACATAACGCCAAATTCATCTCCAGAAGTCATTGCAAAACTCTTGACTCCCAAATAAGTTCCTTCGTTATAATTCCCTTCAGGTAAATTACCCGTAAATCTCGCACCTTCGCTCAAATCATTAATGACTACATGACCTTTTACAGAATTGCTTAATGCCCTTGAAGCCACTTCTTTGATAAATTCTGCTGAACCAGGTACAAACTTCTCCATCCCTTTCAGGCTGACGATAGCTAATTGACCCTTATACAGTCCGCCGTCCAACAAGAAATCGATGCCGACTTGACCAGTCGAATCAACAATAAATTTCCCGGATGTAAACGAATTATCCGCGACTAGCTCGGATTTAGGATTAGTTGGGTTGAGTTCTTTTGGGGTTTCAACTGCAACAACTTGACTGTTGTCCGCAACTTTTTTGTCCTGGTCTCCGCTAGTAGCTGTCGAGTTTTGTTTGTTGCTATCTTTCCCAACTTCAGCGACCGCAGTAACTGGTTTTTCCGCAGTTAATTTCTCAGTATTAGTCGGTGTTTGAATCGTGGCTGGTGAGTGGGACTTTTCCACATTTTGAGTGGTAGCTGTCGAGTTTTCTTTGTTGGCATCTTTGGCCGCTTCAGCGACAGTAGTAACTAATTTTTCCGCAGTCAATTTATCAGTATTAGTCGGTGTTTGAATTGTGGCTGGTGATTGGGAATTGTCAACAGTTTGACTGGTAGCTGTCGAGTTTTGTTTGTTGGCATCCTTGGCCGCTTCAGGGATAGTGGCGACTGGTTTTTCCGGAGTCAATTTATCAGGATTAGTCGGTGGTTGAATTGTGGATTCTTTTTCTGCGGAAATCAGGTTATTTTTAGTGACCTGTGTTTCCGGTTTATTTTCTTTTTCTGCGAAGGCATCGATTTTTTTGTCAGGTGATATTTCCTTGGCACTTTGATTGTTAGTCAAGGAGTCAGTGGCTGTCAAAGTGTCATCTTTAATTGCAATTAACGGTGCATCTTTGCTGCTTCCAGTCAGGGTATCTTTGACACTTGCGCCTGACTGGGAACCGGATAAGGTGTCGAGTCCGGTACTGCGGCTGACTGACGTGTTTAAACTGCTCTTGAGAGGGTCTGGAACAATTAAGGAATCATCAGATTTATTGCTGCTTGACTCGGAAATAGCATCGTTTGATTTCAGCAAATTAGTCGTAACTGATGGTTGATCGGGTTCGAGCGCTATTGGATTTTTGCTGTCAATCATCAAGGAACTTTCGCCGATATTTTGCTTGTTGTTGCTGCTTAAAGGGTTGAGGATAGAATTGTTAGCTGCACTTCCCGGCCAAGTGTCGGCGATTAGAACATCTTTCAGCAGAACATTAGTTTGACCTTGATTTACGGTTGTCATTGAGATTACACTCCTAATCTTGGATTAAATGAAAAGTGATATAATGAAATCAAGCGATCGCCAAAACGTTGAATTGGCTTCTATACTCTAATTACGGAAGCAAGCCCAAGTTTTTACGCAAATCTCAAAACTTTTTTTTCAGACGAAGGTGCGATCGCCCTGTATACTCTAATTACGGAAGCAGCCCCAAGTTTTTACGCAAATCTCAAAACTTTTTTTCCGATCTAATTAGCTACGCACAAATAAACCTGACTATGTAACAAAATGTAAAGCTATGGTAGAAACAATCCAAGCCAAAAATATCAAGCTGCGCGACTTAATAGAAAAGTTTGGATTGCAGCGCACTGACGACGCTCAATTTTTTCGAGAGTGGCAAGATAATTTACCCGAACTGACGGATTTAGAAAGGCAAGCTTTAGATGAAGTCAAGGGCGACTATATCCACTTGTCAGAGTACGAAATTCTGGAACCTGTGGTTAAGTTAGTGGTGCTTTCTCCGTTGTTGAGACTAGCAGGATTTTATCGTGCGCCATTTTACTTGACTGGCGAGAAAGAGGTGAGAATTGTTTCCGAAGATGATGGAACTCTTGTTACGGGACGCCTGGATTTATTGGTTTTTACGCCTGAGTTTTGGGTGTTGGTAATAGAAGCAAAAAAATCGCAATATTCGCTAGAAGCTGGTATTCCGCAAGCTTTGGCGTATATGCTGGGGAGTCCTAATCCTGACAAACCTAGTTTGGGATTTGTCACGAATGGGATTGATTTTATCTTCTTGAAATTGACGAAAGAAGGCACGCCGCAGTATGCTACATCGTATTCTTTTACGCTGAGGAGCGAGGATGGCTTGTACAGGGTGCTGAAGGTGTTAAAGCGTTTTGCTCAATTGTTTAGGGAATAGGTTTTTGATGCTGTGAATAGGATGGAAGGGCGATCGCTCTTTTTGTGCTCTGGAAGGGCGATCGCACATTTCTCCCCTAAATCAGCTAACTGTTGAATTCAAAACTTTCTGTTGCTGTTTGCGCTTCATCCGCCAGCGGGAAATGACAGCGCCAAACGCTAAAGTTCCAAGTACAGTAGTCGGTTCTGGGACGGGTTCAGCAACCCGATAAGCATGGTTATCACTCTCAAATGCAGGCTGACTCGAAGCTAGAACTACTTTGTTAAAGGATTCGTTTTTTTCTGCAAAGAAATTTACGTAAAAATCGTTGACAGCATCATTGCCCCTCAACAATTTTAGAAGAACATTGTCTTGGTAGAAAGCAATGCTATTATAACTATCAAACGAACCCAAGTACATACCAAAGTAATCAATGTTTTCGGCCAAGCTAATAGTGACATTATTATTGCCTCGCCAATCGCCAAATGGCGCAACTGTAAGGTATTTCGTGTAGTCATCGCTTGGTGCAGAAAAAGCACCGCTGAAACTGCCTGAAACAACAGTAGGGCCGATACCAGGAGCCGAGTAAATAGCAGGCCCAGATGTTGGGGCACCTGAGTCGAAATCAATTGTTGTTACCCCAGGTACGCGAGAGAATTGTCCTTTTCCGGGAACAGACGTACCTCCAAAAGACACCATAATTGCACTTACTGGGTTAATAATTCCAGCCCAAAATACAGATACGATCGCAACCATCGATAATTTCTTCACAGTAGTCATGGAAATGATCTCCCCGAAAAAGTAAAAGTTGATAATCTATTCCCGGACATACACAACCTCAGAAACCGGGTTTCTATGAGTTTTGCTCTCCCGTCACGAGAAATATACGAAGAAACGCGGTTTCTCGCCTCCCGTGAGTCTTGTAATGGCCAAATTTATGAAGTGCGATCGCCCATTTCGCAAAAGTGCGACAAGCGCAGCTATTTCGTAGGGAATCGCCCCCTCAACCCTAATTACGAAACCACCCCAAACTTTTTACGCAAATCTCAAAACTTTTTTTCCCAAGCCCCTCGAAGGTAAAGTTTTGTAACAATCTCCCCACAAATGCGTAAAAAATTGGGACTCTACCGAAAAACAATATAGAAATGCCCCAACACTGCACAAAAATCCCCAGAGGAGTGAGGAGATTGAGATGGAGGACGAAATTGATTTGCAACTCAGACAGCTAGCTCTCGAAGCTCAACAGCACCCAGCCCAGAGCCGTCAGCGAAACAGAGCACTAACCAAACTAATCGAAGTAGTTGGGCGTTGTCATAGACTTGTTCGTCCTTACAGAGCCGGCTTGCAAGGTCTCATTTACCAGGATCTTTATAACGAAGCACTTGTAAAAACAATTGAGTATATTTGTCAAAACATTGACAACTACTATCCAGAAAAACCTGTGATGGCTTGGGTCAATAAGATATTGAAGTGGAGATTCAGCGAGGTTGTCGATCGACATATGAAAGAAAGAAATAGAACAGGCGAACTACCTTCCTTAAACGACCTAGATAATTACCAGTCACCAGAATCACCATTGTCCGAAGAGGCTACAATGCTGCGTGAATTGATCGAAGAAGATCCAGATGGCCATTTTAGGAGTGTGTCAGTTAGAGGTCGCCCGGATATTACTTGGCAAGATATAGCTAAAGCTAAATTGGATGATGAAACATCGAAGAGTATCTCTAAAAGGTTGGGAGAGCCCAGTTCAACTATTGACAGTTTTTATCATCGAAAATTGCGGAGATTTTCTGATTACATTCGTAATAAATTACAGTGATAATTAAGCAAGAGAGCAGAGAAACTAATGATGAGTAAAATGATCGAACCAATAACTTTCACCGTACCGCTATCCTTTGAAGCCCATGACATCGCTCAACAGTGCGCTGAAAAATCCATACCGACAAGATTCAAACAAGTTTATCTCAATACCCTGGCAGTATATGCAGTAGATTCTTACCTGCGCTGCATGGGATTTGAGACTAACTTGGAAAATAGCGAAAGTCGCGATTCAGTCATGCTGAAATTTGTGGATGTCGCCGATTTAGATGTCGGAGGTGTTGGCAAAATTGAATGCCGTCCCGTATTGCCAGATGCAGAAAACTGTCACATTCCCTACGATGCTTGGGGAGACAGAATTGGTTATGTAGCCGTACAGTTAGACCAATCTTTGAAACGAGCAACACTACTAGGATTTACTAGAACAGTAGCTCAAGAAGTACCTCTGACTGAAATGAATTCCCTCGAAGATTTGCTCGCCTACATGAATAAAATTAAACAACTGAAACCAGTTAATTTAATGAACTGGTTTGAAGATGTTTTTGAGTCAGGATGGCAAGTAATTGACGAGCTATTAAATCCCAAACAATTGCAATTTCGCTCTCGAAGCGACAACGCATTACCCATCGATCGCGGTCAGAAAATTGACTTGGGAATGCAATTAGCAGAACACTCCGTAGCACTGCTAGTCACCATCCCCCCAGAACCAGATTCCGAACTGGATATTGTCGTGGAAGTGCATCCAATGGGCAATCAAACTTATTTGCCTCCGGGGTTGCAATTGATGCTGACAGATGAGTCATCGGCAGAGGTGATTTTGCAGACTGAATCAAGAGAGGCTGACAACTTTCTTAAATTTGAATTTACTCCTGACTTAAGAGAATTGTTCAGCATTACTGTGGCACTGGGAGAGGTAAATGTGAAGCAATCTTTTCGTTTGTAGTCCGGCAGGGGTTGAAACCCCTGCCTCAAAGCTAAAGTCCTCTTAAGAGGACTCAGAAGAAGATTTTTAAATTCATTAGTTCTCTTCAGAGAACTCTGAAAAAGATTTTTAAATTCATTAGTCCTCTTCAGAGGACTTAAGCTTTGAGACAGGGAATTCATTCCCTGGCGGACTATCGGTTTTACCTTAAGTTGTCACCAATGGGTAGAGCCTGGAAACGAGAAAACGATAAACCAGAAACATCCGTTAAATCCGTTACATCCGTTACAAAATCCGTTACAAAATCCGTTGCCGAACTGCTATATGTCATCATTAACCTTTCAAAACTTTCGCAATCGCAATCTCCAAGGTCATTCTTTCAAAGGCTGTGGCCTGACTAATGCAGATTTCTCTAATGCAGATATTCGAGGTGCAGATTTTACCAATGCAACTCTCGATGGTGCTAATTTCAATCACGCTCGCTGCGGATTAGCCATAAAATCGCAAATCAAAATCTTCATAATTGTAGCAGTGCTTTCGGCAATATCAGGAATAGCTGCTGTAATTGCGATCGATAATACATTCAAATCTCTCATTCCCAAAACTACCGAGCATATCGGTTTTATTCCCACTGCAATCATTTTATTAGTCAATGCTATTCTCTTGACCACCATGATTCGCCAAGGGATACAAAAAGCCTTGGATTATTTAGGTATTGCGGCTGCTGTTTTTGTCCCTATCATTGGTCTTTTGTCTGCGTTCTCCAATGATAAACATCCCATACTTTCGTGGTTAAGGTCTTTTAGACCTGGCAGCTTAATGAGTGCCTTGTCTGGCGAAACTAAGGCTAACGATATTCCGTTTTTAATTGTAACTTTAACTGCGGCTGTCGTTGCGACTACGATCGCAGTTGTAGCTCTCCCTTTAGCCCTAGCATTGGCTGAAGTTGTTCTGGGGAGGACGATTGCAGCTTTGGCTGTATTTGAAGCTCTGGCTGTAAGTGCGATCGCCACCGGAATTATTGCCAGGAATTCAACTCGATATTTAAAAGCATCCGTGTTAATCCAAGCTGGAGTAGTTGACAACACAAACAATAAATGCTACGACTTCCTAAAAAATTGCGTGCAAGATTTTCCCGATCCGCCTGTAGTTATGGCGGCGATCGCCGGAGCTGTCATCTTAGCTGTAGCTTTGGTCTTATTAGGAGTTTACATTGCTAACAGAGTTTTAGCTGAAGATGATAAATACAGCGTAATTCGCCAATTTGCGATCGTCATTGGTGCGGCTGGCGGCACCAGCTTTCGCGGCGCTAAATTAGCCAATACTAACTTCAGTTGTGCTACCCTCAAAAACACTGATTTTAGATTGGCTACTATCCACAGAACTATGTGGCGTCACGCTCGTTTTCTCGACTGGGCAAGAGTGGATGAAACAATATTAATTAATCCAGCGGTGCGAAAGTTGCTTGTCACCAGCGACGGTTATAAAAAATCATATCAAGGCATGGATTTGAGAGGAGCAAACCTCATAGGTGCAGACCTCAGCTATGCCCAAATGCAAACAGCAGACCTCAGTCAAGCGACGTTGGAAGCTGCTAATTTACAATATGCAATTTTTACTCAAGTGCAGGCGATCGGCACTGATTTTAGCAAGGCCAAGATGACAGGAGTTTGCGGTTTGGGAACCTGGAATATTGACAGCACTACGGAACTAGAATGGGTTGATTGTAAGTGGGTTTATTTGCTAGAAGAACCGAAACCGGGAACGGACGATCGCGAACGCCGCCCCAGCAGCAGTGACGACTACTATCAACCAGGAGAATTTACCACTTTTTTTGAAGAAGTTTTAAATACAGTTGACTTAATTTTTAACCATGGTGTTGATTGGAAAGCTTTCGTCGCATCTTTCCAACAAGTGCAAGTAGAAAATCAAGGCATAGAACTGAACATTCAGAGTATTGAACACAAACGTAATGGACTTGTAGTCAAAGTCAGCGTACCTCCTGACGCAGATAAAGAAAAAATCCACAAAGATTTCAATGTTTTTTATCAAAAAATGCTACAATTGCTAGGAACAGAAGTACCAGCCCTGCAAAACTCACCAGAACAGCGCCAATACTTGCTGTCAGTAGTGGAGGATATAGTCAGACCGTTGTCCGAACAAGTAGTCATCTTAAACTTGGCTAGCGGCGACTTGAAACAAGGGTTTGACGTGACAGTTGATATTTGGTGCGATCGCCAGCGTTTAGCAATAGAATTAGAAGGCAAGTTACCACCACAAGTGGAAATTTCAGAACGCTATCAACAGTGGCAAGAAATGTATAACCTTCTGAAGGATCAGCGCAATAACCGTGGCATAAAAGTAAAACAATGTCAAATTACTAACTTTTCATCACAACAGCTAAAAAAACTAGCTGAAGAAGTAGAAATAAACGTAAATAATTGGCTAAAATCCGAACAGTTTTCCCCGATCGAGCGGGGATTGCGCGACAAGTTAAACCGCACTGACGAAGTACGGGTAATCATCCAAACTGAAGATAACTTATTGCGAAAACTCCCCTGGCATCAATGGGATTTTTTTAATAATTACTGTAAAGCAGAAGTAGCTTTAAGTCGCACGAGATCTAACAGAGTCAAAAAATCAGTACGCTCCAGAAATAAAGTAAGAATTTTGGCAATTTTGGGCGATAGTACAGGAATTAATGTCGATCGAGACAGGCAGATATTGGAGCATTTGTCAGAAGCAGAAACTATATTTTTGGAACAACCAACTCACCAGCAAGTTCAGGAATATCTCACCGATCAAATAGGCTGGGATATTTTGTTTTTTTCTGGTCACAGTCAGAGCGAAGCAGATGGCAGTACGGGGGTGATTTGTATTAATAAGACAGATAAGTTAACTGTGGAACAGCTAAAACATTCCTTGAAAATAGCTATTGAAGGGGGTTTGGAAATAGCAATTTTTAACTCTTGCGATGGTTTAGGATTGGCGAAGCAGTTAGCTAATTTAGATATTCCTCAAATTATCGTGATGCGGGAACTGGTGCCGGATTTAATCGCCCAGGAGTTTCTGAAAGTGTTTCTCAAAGCTTTTGCTGGTGGCAATTCTTTTTGTGTTTCCGTGCGGCAAGCGCGAAAACATCTAAAAGATGCTTGGGAGCGGGAAATTCCCGGTGCTAGCTGGTTGCCTGTTATCTGTCAGAATCAAGCTGAGTTTCCCAAGACTTGGCGAAAATTGCAAGGGAATTATTGATGGTTAGTTAAATATAGTCTTTCTGGTGTAACATGAGGTAGAGGTGGGGTTTGGTAATTGGCAATCGGTAATTGGTAATTGGTAGTCGGTAATCGCTTGAGAGTACACCTCACTTACTCGATCGCCGCTATAATTGTAGATTTTGTTTGAGGAGGCAATTATGTCTGTTGTCGATCGACCTTTCAATGGCGGGCAAGATACCCACTCCCTCATAAAATTCAACCCTTGTGGAACCGGCATCTTGCCTGTTGGTGAAAATAGTCCAAAATGTCAGTTTGCACTGAGATATTGCACCACGGTCAATAATCGAGTTAGAAACCGGGTTTCTGGCAAAGAATTTGCATATAAACCTATATTTTTCGGTCAGAAACCCGGTTTCTTTGGGCTTATTGAGAATGGTGCAATATCTCAGTTTGCACCGACTATAATTAAAAGATACTTAAACACTAAACTCGATCTAAGTTACCAAAAATTCTCTGACCTGCGCTACATTTATGCAGTGCGTGCAGGTAACGCCAACGCTTCACAGGGCTTTACTTTAATTGAATTATTGGTTGTTATTTTTATTATTGGGATTTTATCTGCGATCGCCCTCCCTACTTTTTTCAGGTTAATCGGTAAAGCTAAAGAAAGTGAAGCCACACAATACATCAGCTATTTGAACAAACACCAAACCGCGCAATATTTAGAAGCAACGGGATTTACCAACTCTTTCGGTAGCTTATCATTTCCAGAGGAAAAAACAGCCACTTCTGCTGCTGCTATTTTGAAAGGTTTTGGCTTTTCCGTGCGAGAAAGCAAGAATTATTTGTATGGTATCAAAGTTGCGACTCACAATAGCTATCCAATTGCTGCTCAAGTAGCTGTGTCTAAAAATTTAGGTGTGCGATCGTATTTTGGAATTATCTACGCCAAAGACAATAATATCTTAGTTCCGTGCGGTCCGGTTGCAGTTGATGTGAGTTTGTTTTCCCCGGCGTTTAAACAAGTAAAAATTGTGACTGAATTTCTGGCAACTCCTGAGATTTATTGTCCTTATTGATTTTTACATAATTATCTGGTGCGTCGATCTCAAAATTTGGGAGATTGTTTGAAACTATTCGAGGCGACGCATCCTACATCTAAGATCGCACTTCTCAACGCACAATCCCCTCAAAAATGACAGTTATAGCTACAAAATCGTCAAATAGGTTTCAGTGGGACTGATGGGTAAAGGTTTCAAGATTTGATTTTGCAAGTCTATTTCCAATCCCAATGATTCTAAAGGTATGACACCCAAAAGTGCATCATTACCTCCCGGTAACTCCAAGCACTCGAAAGTGCCTTCCCGGTCAAATATGGATAGGGTGGCATCTCGGAAAATGCGGGCTTTGCCAATACCCATTGCTGTTGCTACGTCTACTTCTTTGAGGAGTTTTAGTCCCAGTTGGGCGATCGCCTCTTTTGGCAGACACAACGTAGTAGCCCGCCTATCTACTAATACATTTTTGAGGACGATCGACCGAATTTCTTCTTCTGATCTCACCCCCGCTTCTGCTAAGATTTGGTCGGCTCGATTAACGATCGTCAGAGTGGCAAAAACTTTTCCCATTTGATTGTTGCTTTGAATTTGCATAGTTGCCTCCTGCGGTAGCGTCGGAGTATTGCCTACTTTAATTATAACTTATATCCAGGGGCGATCGCACGGGTTCGTAGTGAGGACTTTAGTCCGCATGAAGAAGGACTAAAGTCCTTACTACGAACCTATTATTATAATTTAAAATCTAATATTTTTACTGGTTAACTGGTTCCAAGGCAGAGCCTTGGAACCAATATCTAGAGGCTCTGCCTCGGCTGGAAAAAAAACGAGGCAGAGCCTCTGGATATGCGTTACCAGGCACAGCCTGGTAACGAGTAAACGAGTAAATATTATAATAATTTAAAACCTGATATTTGAGTATATATGACGGCACGGATTCCCATTATTTAATGATATGTCAAATTTTATAAAAAAGCAAGGGGGAAAAGGAAAAATATTTCCGCCCCTGCTTCACTTAAAAACTACCTTTGATTCCAAGCCGTAGCCGCATCAGCTACAGCTTGATCTACTGGTTTTTCGCCTAACATTGCCGCTTGCAAATTGTCATAAATCGCTTTTTGCAACTTCTTAACATCCTTGAGAGGCGGAATCAACAACTCGGCTTTTTCCAACCCAGAAGCACTGATAATTCGAGCGCGATCGCCCGGAGCCGCATCAGCCGGAACGCTCTTAAAATAACCGTCCTGCAAAGCCTCAACCGTAGAAGGCAAAACATTAGCCGCCTTAGCAAAAGCTAACTGATTTGGAGAATTAGTGACGTAAAGAGCAAACTTGACAGCATCATCAGGGCGCTTGCTGTCGCGGGGTACAACCAAATTCATCACCGCCACAGTCTTCTTGCCGCTTTCCCCCGTAATTTGAGGCGCAGCAACCGAAACAGCACCAACACTCGGAGCATTCTCAGAAATCGCCTTCAAAAACTGAGGCCCAGAACCCAACAAAGCAGTTTCTCCAGCTTGATAAAGCTCGATCGCCCTGCGGTGTCCCTGCACCAAAACATCCTGCGGTAAAAGCCCGCCCTTGTACAAATCAACCCAATACTGAAAAACCGCCTTACCCTTAGCAGTATTGAAAGCAGCCTTACCTTGAGCGTCCACCAAAGGCACGCCCATCTGCACGAAAGATTGCAAAACCTCCGCCGAATCCTCCGGTACAAAAGTCGCAAAAAAAGCAAACTTACCAGTCTTCTCCTTCACCTGTTTCGCCACAGTTGCCAACTCGGCATAGGTAGCCGGAGGTTTGGCAATTCCAGCTTTTTTAAACAAATCCGTATTGTAAATAGTTACCCCAGTTGTAAGATACCAAGGAATGCCAAAAGTCTTGCCGTCGAGTACGCTAGCTTTCCAGATATTTGGGAGATAGCTCGATCGCACTTGCTGCGAAATCCGAGAGTCCAAATCCAGCCAAGCATTGCGCCCCGCCAACAGCGAAGCAAAATCCGGATTCAGGTTCACCACATCCGGCGCTGTTTTCGCCGAAACCGCCCCCAAAATCTTGCTTTCCATCGCCGACCAAGGAACGTCCACCCAGCGCACCTTTACCCCCGGATTTTCGGCTTCAAAACCGGCGATCGTCTTGTTGAAATACTCAGTAAACTGAGGTTGAAGCTGCATAGTCCAGAACTCGATTTCGTTGGCATTCTTGGCCTGGGAATTAACAGCCGGCTTGCTGCAACTGACCACCGCAGCCAGCAGCAGCCCCACCAGCCCAAAAACAGCGAACAGTTGCCAAGATTTACGTTTCATAGAATTTAATTTGAGAATCATGGTTCGCCAAGGAGAAAAAAGCATCGCCCGCAGACAGCGCGCGTGAATCAAGCGCGAGAGTTTTGTGCCCTGGCCCCCGAGAGAGTCGGTTTTGCAGCAGAATCGGCAAGTTTTCGGTCGATCGAGCTTAAATTTGTTGACATTCTCCGCAGAATAGCTATTGTCAAGTAAATTGGATAGCATAAAATCGGAACAGGCGATCGCGGAACACAGACTGTGAACCGCAGCACTGCGAACACTGAGATTACAGTAGCGGCAGTTGGAAACTAATACCCTGTCTCAAAAAGAATGCAACTGACGAGCCCGCGAGCCCAACCCGCAGGCTCATCAGTCAATCGAAAATCGAAAATGGTATTATCCTCCTCCAACCTCCGGCGTGTTGAATCAGGCTGGCCAACTACAAAATAAAAAAATAGCAATTACCGGCGACCCAATCCTATGGTTAACTTTTTCAAAGGTCTACTGTCCCAACGCCAGCCAGGAATCGGGATCGAAATAGCCCCAGACCGCATCAACATCATTCAGCTCGAAAAGAAAGCTCAGGCATTAAAATTAGGCATCCTAGCCTCAATAGAAGTACCAGAAGACATAGTACAAGAAGGACAAATAGTCGATCCGCCCGGAATGGCAGAACTAATACGCGCCATCCTCGCCGAAAACAAAATCAAAGCCAAGAAAGTAGCCACAGCCATTCCCGGCCGCGAAGCCGTGATCAGGCTAATTCCAGTTCCAGCAGAACTCAACGAAGAAGAACTGCGGGATTACATGAACGCAGAAGCAGGACTGTACTTGCCGTTTCCCAGAGAAGACGCCGACGTAGACTATCAAAAAATCGGCCTATTTGTAGATGACGACGGCGTAGAAAAAGTGCAAGTCGTGTTAGTGGCAACCCGCAGAGAAGTTACCGACACCTATATCGAAACTTTCAAAGAAGCCGGACTGATTATCGACGTGCTCGAAGTAACCAGCTTTGCCTTGATCCGCACCCTCAAAGACCAACTGCAACAATTTTCCTCCCAAGAAGCCGCCGTCTTGACAGACATAGAATTTGACAGTACCGAGTTGGCTATAGTAGTGGACGGCATACCGCAATTTAACCGTACCATCCCGATCGGCACCTACCAAATCCAGACCGCCCTCAACCAAGCCATGAACCTGCCGCCAACCAGAGACACCAGCGAACTGCAAGGCATGACCCTGCCAGTAACAGATACAATGGGCGCATCGGGAGACGCCAATCCCGGCACAAATGCGATGATTAAAGTATTGGGAGAACTAGCAGACGAACTGCGCCGCTCAGTAGACTTTTACCTCAACCAGAGCGAAGAACTCGAAGTAGCGCAACTGCTGCTAGCGGGCCCAGGAGCTGCGATCGGCAAACTCGACGAATTTTTCATGCAAAGATTAAGCTTGCCGGCATCTCAAGTAGACCCAATCGAAACCCTAGGACTCGAAATCAGCGAAGAAATTAGCCCAGAACAGCGAGCAGGCTTAGGAGTCGCCTTAGGTTTAGGACTGAGGGAGGTTATGTGACCTAAGAGTTTTAGATAATAGAAAAACCGATTTGAGAATTTTAGGAAAAAGCTTCTTCCAAAAGAAGAAGGCACCTGATGCAGAAGATAGAATATTGGAGGTAAAAGGTAAAAGGTAAAAGGTAGAATATCGGAGGTAGAAGCAAGCACTTCCTTCGGTAGAAGGCAGAAAATTGTTTCTTTCTTCCCTAAATAAATCCTTCACTTATACCGGCAATCTGGCGCTGTGTCGAAAATCTAAAATTTCAAATTTATAGCAACCGCCCATCAGAGTGAGGACGTTATTAATTGCCCAAACATAAGCGGTCGATTGCAACCAAAAGTCTCTGGCGAGGACTAAAGCCTTCCTTCTTCTTTCTTCCTTCTTCTTTCTCTCCTAAATGGCTCTCCTGAGTTTGAGGCGAAAGGAAAAATAAAACTTCCTGTGGTGCGGGCATAGAGAGGCGCGCAAGCGAGAACCTCACACTACCCTTTACACAACAAATCCTGGAGAGCCTCCTAAATAACTAAAACCTTCTTCCTGACATCCGTTACATCCGTTACCCCATCCGTTGCCGAACTTCCGAATGCTATAAAATCGAGTGAAGCCATGTACAGCCTAGATATTAATTTTCTCAACGACCGTCCGGACTACAAACCAGTCACAGCAGCCAAAAGCTCAGCTAAAAGAAGTTCCGGGGGAGCCAAAGACCAACTGCCCCTAATTGGGGCGGGGCTGTTTGCCTTGGGCATCAATGCCGCCGTCATGGGCGCCTGGTGGTGGGCGACCAGCCAAAATAGCAGCTTGGCTAAAGACCAAGCAAACATCGAACAAGAAGTGGCAAAGTTAGGCACTCAAGCCAACGCCATCAAAGCCATCAACGCCGAAACCGACAAAGTTACCGCCGAATACAAAGCATTAGCCGGAGTATTCGACCAAATTAAACCTTGGTCGGCGATGCTGCAAGACCTGAGTGCCCGCACTCCCGCCGGAGTGCAAATTGCCAAAATCGAGCAAATCGACCCCAGTCCATCCCCGGTTGCAGCAGCACCCCCTCCCCCCGCAGCAACTCCCGCTGCCTCCCCGGGGGCGAGTCCGTCTCCAGGGGCGAGTCCGTCCCCAGCGAGCCCCACCCCGGTTGCTGCTCCCGCCCCAGTCGCCCCGCCGCAGGCGGCAAAAGTACAAATTTCAGGGATAGCCAGTACCTTTGCTCAAGTTAACGACTTTATGCTCCTAGTCCAGCGCTCTCCTTTCTTCCTCAACACCGATACCAAACTGGTAGCGGCAACATTAAAAACCAACCCCACACAATTACAAGTGCGCAACCAAGGCACAGCAGCACCAGAAATTCCCCAACTGCGGCCGGTTGTGGAATATAAAATTGAAACGACGCTCAGCCCGACAGGCGCCTCCGAGTTGCTCCCCGAGCTGCGGAGCAAGCAAGCAGACGGGCTAGCCATACGGATAGAAACACTTCAAGAAAAAGGAGTGCTAGAACCAGAAAAAACAGAGGTGAAAAAACCATGACAGCAGAGTTTATTCCTAGCGGCGCGCCAGCAGAAGAAGCAGGGACTCAGGAAATATTCGGCATTAAGCTGACACCCCAAGTCCAAGCAATAGGCATCGCGGTTCTCGGCCTCGGAGTAGCAGCCTACCTCGGCTCCCAGTTCGTACTGCCAGAATTCCAAAAAAGCGACGAAATCAAGCAAAAAATTGCTGACAACAAAAAAACGCAAGTCGAATTGCAAACTCTAATTCTCAAAAAGTCAGAAGCACAAGCAAAGCAAGATGAAGCCAAACAGCGCCGCGCCAACGTGACGGCAATGTTTGCCAGCGACGCAGGCTCCAACACGCTGCTGCTTGACATGAACCAACTGGTGAATCGAATCAACGCGGGCGTGCAAGGAGACGACCTCAAGGCTAAAATTACCAAATTTGAGCCGGATGTCCCGCCAGCAGGAGCAGCACCCGTGCCTGGAGCTCCAGACCCTGATATTCTCAGCGATACGTCCTTCGGGCCGTCCCTGGCTGGCAAGCTCAGACGCAAAAAATATAAGGTAGAGTTTGAAGGCAATTTCGCTCAAACCCGCAATTTTATGCGTAACTTGGAGTTGATGCAGTCGCTGTTGGTAGTGAGGAATTTGAAATCTGAATTGCTCTCATCAACTCAGGCAATGAAAATCGATTTGTTGAAAGGGAAAATAGTCCCTGTGGAGCAGCCGCAAACTAAAATTAAAACGGCTTTTGAATTGCACGCGCTGCTGCCGTTAAAGCAAGAAGAAAAACCGCCGGCTCCGGCTCCGAGTCCCGGTGCTAAATAGCGGTATTTGGGGAGATTAGCTATTGTTCCCAAGTCCATGTTTCAGCATGGCGAGAAGGCAGAAGGTTGAAGTTTGAAGATTGAAGGTAGAAGTCAAAAAAATATGAATGCCAGATTTTTTTTAGAGGGCAATCTAAAATTATAATTTCTGCCGAATTTCTTCAAACTTCTTCATTCTAAAAAGGCTCAAATAGAGAAGATTTCAGTCAGTGCAAGAAGCTCGCGACTAAAGACTGCGAATCACAAATAACAAAGTGTAGTTGAGGAGAGAACGTGAAACAGCATCTACGGTTAAGTGGAGGACTCTTGTGCAGCGCTGCAGGAGTTCTGATCGCGCAAGCCCCCGTCTCGGCCGCGCCGACTCAAGTCACAGGAGTGCAAGTAAGTCAAGCCAATAATGGGGTAAATATTGTCCTAGCTACGGAAAAGGGCGATCGCCCGCAAGTTTTCGCCATCAACAACGGCAATACTTACCAAGCCACAATTATCAACACCCAGCTCCGCTTGCCCCAAGGCAACAGCTTCCGGCAAGATAACCCAGCCCCGGGAATTTCTTCAGTAGAAATCAGCCAGGTAGAAGCCAACAGCATCCGCGTTGTGGTGGCAGGCACCAACGGAATTCCCAACGGACAAGTTATGCCCGGACAAGGCCAAAGCATCGTCCTCAGCGTTGCCGGACAGGGCGGGACTGCGCAGTCTACCCAAGCCCAAGCAGCCCCGCCGCCGCCGACCGGACTGCCGCTGAGCCCAACAGCTCCCCGGCCAGCTCCCCAAATTCGCACGTCGCAAAACCCGGGCGTGATGCTGCAAAATCCCCAAGTTACTATTACTAGGGACGATCGCCCGCCCTTACCCAGCGAAATACAATCTCAGAACAATCAAGCTCCGCCTTTCCAGCCCCGGGCCGTGGCGCCGCCCTTGGGAGATATCGCGGTATCTAACATCGCGCCTGCTGGGGCCAGTATTGAACTGAGTTCGGGAGAACGCATCCCCCGCTTGGTGCTGCGGGATGCGCCAGTCCGGGACGTTTTAGCTCTGCTGGCCCGGGCTGCGGGACTGAATATCGCTTTTACAGGCGGTGGAACTCCCGGCCAACCGGGCCAACCCGTTCCGGCCGCACCGGGAGCCGCAGGAGGCGCGGATGAAGGGCCGAAGATTTCCTTGGACATCGAAAATGAGTCGGTGCAAGATGTTTTCAACTACGTGCTGCGGATCAGCGGGCTGCAAGCCAACCGCGTCGGACGGACGATTTTTGTCGGCTCTAATTTGCCGCTAGACTCGCGCAATATTATCGTTCGCACTTTGCGGCTCAATCAAGTCCGATCGACCGATGCAGCAAACTTTTTGAGCGCTCAAGGTGCGGAAACTCAACTGCCGATTACTCGGGTGACTATTCAAACCGTGGGCCAGGGAAATGCGGCGCGGGATGTGGAAATTAGGGAACCGGACATTAAGGCGATCGGCGCTAGGGACGGCAACGGGCCGCTGTTGCTGAGGGGACTGTCGGTGCTGGCAGATGCGCGGCTCAATTCGATCACTTTGGTGGGCGACCCGCGCAAAGTTGATATTGCCGTGGCTTTCTTGACTCAGCTAGATTTGCGCCGCCGTCAAGTGGCTGTCAACGTCAAGGTGATCGATGTCAACTTGTTGGGAAACAACAGAAGCAGCAGCAGTTTCTCTTTCGGAATTAATAACAATTTCTTTGTCAATGACGGCGGATCGGCAGTTCTCAATTTTGGCGGCATCAATCCGCCCACTGGGACTGACCTTGGGGGGGTCGTCGCTCGGCCGATCGTCCCGAACCCCATAGGAACCCAGACTCCTTTCTACGATCCGAGGGGTAATTTAATTAACGTCCCCCTCACAGGAAATGGTGGCGGGTTGTTCGTCCAGCCGACAGCGCCGATTACTAATGACCCCGCGCGAGTTGGGATTAGCGAGTACACGCCGTTTGACCCTACAACCCCGAATTCTGCCGGAAGTGCGACTTTCGCCCTGTTCCCGCTGTTCCAATATCCGAGGAGGTTCTTGTCAGCGTTGCAGGCAACTATTGAGACTCGGAATGCCAAAATCCTCACGGATCCGACTCTGGTGGTTCAAGAAGGAGAAACGGCAAATGTGAATATTACTGATGAGGTGATTACTAACATCACGTCGCAAACGCAGACTACCGGAAATACCAGTACCACAACGGTGACGGCGGTCAAAGACAGGGCCGGTTTGCAGTTGGGGGTGGCGATCGATCGGGTTGACGATAATGGCTTTGTCTCTCTGCGGGTGAACCCGATTATCCGGACACCAGGCACCACTCAAAACCTGGCCACGGGCGCGAGCACCAATACTATCACGCTGCTGGGCGAGCGAGCGTTGCAGTCGGGGCTAATTCGCCTCCGGGACGGTCAGACTTTGATTGTTTCGGGGATTATCCGCGACGAAGAACGGATTACAGCGAACAAGATTCCGATTTTGGGAGATTTGCCGATTATCGGTTCGCTGTTCAGGAGTACCAATAAGGCCAACCAGCGGGCGGAGTTGATTGTATTGCTGACTCCGCAGATTTTGGATGATAGCGATCGATCGAACTTTGGCTACCAAAACAACATCAGTCCCGACGCGCGCCAACTGTTGCAGCGCAGTCAGCCCGTCCAGCCGAGACAGTAGGCCTCGGACGAAGGAAGAAGGAAGAGGTCCGAGGGAAGAAGTCCGAGGGCATTAGTGTCAAGTTAAGGTTAAACCTAGTGCCGGTCTGCTGTCTGATGATTGGCAGAGTCTCGATCCCCCCGGCGCCCCCGCAACGATTCGGGGGGGACAAGAGCGTCGTCCAAGTCCCCCGACTATCCGGGAGAGAAGAGCGTCGTCCAAGTCCCCCGACTATCCGGGGAGAGGGACAGGATTCTTCTCTTGCGTCAACCCCTACTCCCCTTGGTTCGGGGAGTAGGGGTCGAGTAGGGGGTATGCTGCAAGGGATCTCTACTCGGCTATAAACAAGAGATACAAAGATTTTTAGACAATTGTTGACACTCCTTGGGAAGAGAGAAGAGGTTCGAGGGAAAGAAATTTTTCTTTGACCCTTGACAATTCAGACTTTATTCCTTTTATTTCACCTTGTTTCTCTCAGAAGCAACAAGGAATCAGGAAAAAAACTTTTGTTTAACCCTTGACAAATGACATTTTATTCCTTCCAATTGTGCTTATTTACCGGTTTCAAATCCACCGAGGGGAGCAATCTGCTCTCCAAGGTGGTATTTTTTTAGCTAAATTTGGGTATTAATTCTAAAAATTGGCCAGTTCCATATAAATTAAAGGTTCCACCGATCCATAACGGTCGGCAAGACTTTAGAATAATGCAGTGAAAATTAGATGCTGTGGGGTTTTCAGCAATTAGCAACAAAAATTCCTTTTCTGACCAATTATCCTAGGGTAATTAGTATTCAGCAGGAGTTCTTAATTGGGGAAGCGGGCTGGAGCAATAGGGAACGACCCAAACCTCCCAACCCAAACTCCAATGCAGTTGATAACTCACAGCTAATAGTTGAACTCTGTTTGACGTATTTTGCAAACCCAGAAGGAGTGCGCAATGAACAAAGGTGAATTGGTTGATGTAGTGGCCGAAAATGCTAGTGTCACTAAAAAACAGGCAGATGCCGTTTTGAGTGCAGCGTTGGAAGCAATCATGAAAGCTGTCTCCGACGGCGACAAGGTGACGCTGGTCGGTTTTGGCTCGTTTGAGTCGCGGGAACGCAAGGCCCGCGAGGGTCGCAATCCCAAAACAGGCGACAAGATGGAAATCCCGGCAACTAAAGTTCCTGCATTTTCCGCAGGTAAGTTGTTCAAGGACAGAGTTGCACCGCCGAAAAACTCCTAATAACTGGCAAACTGAGCCTTGATTAGACCTGTACACGGTGGGAATTTAGCTTGGGCAGCCGCACTGGCGGGCTGCCCTGCCTCTGCTATTCTCGATTTTTCGGCCAGTATCAGTCCTTTGGGCCCTCCTGAGTCGGCCTTGGCGGCGATTCAAGCTCACTCGGGCAGTCTCACTGCTTACCCAGACCCGGATTATGGAGAGCTCAGGGCTGCTTTGGGTGAGGCTTTGAATGTTGACCCGGATTGGATTTTGCCGGGGAATGGTTCGGCGGAATTGTTGACTTGGGCGGCTTGGGATTTGTCGAAGCTTTCGGCGACTTATTTGGTGACTCCGGCTTTTGGCGATTACTGGCGGGCTCTGAAGGCTTTCGGCGCGAAGGTGCTGGAATGTCCTTTGGATCTCAAATCGCTGGACGCGGAGCCCGTCCGCGACTTAGTAACGGATGATTTTTCGGTTTCTAACCGTTCCCTTGTCTCCCCTTCTCTGGATATCCCGGTTCCTCTTGCTCCTTGTGCCGATCGAGCTTTGCTGCTGAACAACCCCCACAATCCGACGGGTTTGCTGTTCGCTAGGGAGGCGATTAGGCCTTATTTGGAGCATTTGGGTCTGGTGGTGGTGGATGAGGCCTTTATGGACTTTCTACCGCCAGCAGAGCAGCAAAGTTCGATCGCGGAGGTTGAGGAGTTTCCGAATTTGGTGATTTTACGATCGCTCACCAAATTCTATTCTCTGCCGGGACTGCGGATGGGCTGCGCGATCGGGCATCCCGATATCCTCCGCCGCTGGCAGTTGCTGCGCGATCCTTGGCCTGTGAATGCTTTGGCTGCGGCGGCTGCTGCTGCTGCGGTGCGAGATGCTGCTTTTGAACGGCAAACTTGGGATTGGCTGCCTGTGGCTCGCCGAGAGCTGTTTGAGGGTTTGGCTAATTTACCGGGTTTGCGCCCTTTTGCCGGGGCGGCTAATTTCTTGTTGGTTGAGTCGTCGGTGTCGGTTTCTGCTATGCAAAAAAGTCTGTTGCAACGACACCGGATTTTGATTCGGGATTGTTTGAGTTTTCCTGAGTTGGGCGATCGATATTTTCGAGCGGCCGTGCGCGAGAGGGCGGACAATCTGCGGCTGATTGCTGGACTTGCGGATGTCTGTTGTCAGTTGTGAATCGCCTGATGTTGTTGGGAGTGCGAGGATTTTGCTTGCATTGCGAGGGAGATGCTCGCACTCTTATAAATTATTGGGAAGTAATATATTCTCGCTCGCGCTGTTGATTGATTTTTTGAACGAACCGCTCTCGTAGCGTTAGGCTTGCGCCGCGCGTCAGCGCTCTTGTCACTAAGAAGGAGAAGAAAGAGAAGAAAGAAAATAAAGAAATACAAATATAAAGGTTCGCTGGTATTTTTAAACTTGCTATGACTGCTGACTAAGGACTAAGGACTAAAGACTACTGACAACTGACAACTGACAACTGACTATTTATGCTTGACTACGATTTAGTAATTATTGGTGGAACGGCGGCCGGACGTTATGCTGCTTTGACTGCAACTAATTTCCCGGCTCGCGTTGCTTTGGTGGAACCGCTAAGTGACTCGCAAGATTTGCCGGCTGGGAGGAAAGAGTCGATCGACTTTGGTTTGAGATACAGCCAAACTTTGAGGGAGGCTGCTCGTTTTGCCCACCAGATCGGCCGCCAGCAATTGGGGGTTCGCTGGGGAGCGGCTAATTCGTCTGTGCCGATCGAATTGCGGTTTGATGGGGTTCTGAAGTGGGCTGACGGTGTTGTTTCTAATTTAGAAGAAATTGATGCTCTCGGCGTTTTGGCTGCTCGCGGGGTTGATATTATTTTGGGTGGCGGCGAGTTTGTTGCAAAACCGGATTTGGCTTTTGTGGCGGGCGGCAGGAAATTGCGATCGCGCTGTTATTTGCTAGCTTGTCCAACAATGCCTGCAATTCCCAATATTGAAGGACTTTCGTCTGCAGGCTTTTTTACTTCCGAAACTGTCGGGGAATTAGCAAAACTTCCACAGTTGCCGAAAAGTTTGGCTGTAATCGGTGCAGATCCCAGCGGTGTCGAAGTGGCTCAAACTCTTGCTCGGCTGGGGGTTGCTGTCACTTTGGCGGTGAAAAGTTCGCACATTTTGGCTAAAGAAGACCGCGAGGCGGCTGGTTTGGTGCAAGCTGGAATGGAAGCTGAAGGAGTGCGGATTCTGACTGCTACTGAGGTGACTCAAGCTAGGGTGATTGATGGTAAAAAGTGGATTCAAGCTGGGCCAAGGGCGATCGAAGCTGAGGAGATTTTTCTAGCTGCGGGCCGCCACCATAATTTTGCATCGTTAAATCTCGAAGCGGTTGGGGTTAAATTTAGCGATCGCGGGTTGAGTTTAAATGAAAAGCTGCAAACAACTAATTCGCGCATTTATGCGATCGGCGATGTTGCTGGCGGTTATTCCTTCCCTCACATCGCTAATTGCGAAGCTGCGGTGGCTGTGAAAAATGCTTTGTTTTTGCCGATGTTTCAAATTGATTATCGCGGGATTCCTTGGGCGATTTTTTCCGATCCGCAGTTGGCGAGGGTTGGCTTGACAGAAGCGCAAGCAAGGCGCCGTTTTGGAGACGATCTGATTGTGGCTCGCGAATATTTCAAGAATGTTGAAAGAGCTCAAATGTGCGGGGAGACAACGGGTTTTTGTAAGATTGTTGGGCGCCGCAACGGGGAGATTTTGGGAGCGAGTATTGTTGGCCCGCAAGCTGCTGAGTTGATTCACGCGATCGCCTTTGCTGTGCCCCGCGGGATGAAGGTTGAGGCGATCGCCGAACTTCCTTATATTTGGTCGAGTTTTTCCGCAATTAACGGTCAAACGGCTGCTGTTTGGGAGTCGCAGCGCTTCCGCAGCAATACTTTTTTGCAGAATTTATGGGAGAATTTGTTTTACTGGCGCAGGTATGGGAAGAAGTGAAAAAAAACAAGGGCTAATCGGGAAAAAGCTAATCGGGAAAAAGCTAATCGGGAAAAAGCTAATCGGGAAAAAGCTAATCGGTAATATCAAATCTGTAACTACGGAATTATGTCGAGCGTGCGATCGTCCCCCTAGCGAGGGCTGTCCTCACCAACGGGATGCTCGCACTGCGCTCCAAAAAATATTAGTCCCAATAAGTAATAATATCATGTCCGGTCGATTACCATAACAAAAACAGTTCGCGCGTGCCCCCTTCAGTCCGCAAAATGGAGCGGACTGAAGGGGGCACGCGCGATCGAATCTAATTGCGGTTAATGGATCGGACACGATATAACTGATGACTGATGACTGCGACAATTGCTATAGACTCGCACAATGTCACCCAATCACGGCAGCGCCACAAACTTGTAATCGTTTCCTTGGCGCTGAACTTGTACTAAAATTGGTTTGCCCGATCGATCGCCCGTTGGCAAAAACCTCACATCATCACTCGCACCGATAGCCGAGAAACTCGGATTCCTCAGTGCTTGCTGCAATCCAAACCGCGTATTGCTTTTGAGCAAACCGGCGATAACAGTTTGAGCCGCATCAAAACTTGTTGCGGTGCGCCAATTCACCATGCCTCCCCACCGCTGGCTCGCATTCTTAGAAAATGGGTTGTTGGGATTGGTGTCAGGATGCCACGGAACGGTCAAAATCAGCCCGTCAACGTCTTTTTGCCCGTCTTTTACCGTTTGAAAGGTGTACAGCGTAGTGCTGCCGTAGAGCGCTAATTTGCCTTGGTTGGCGCGGGCTAGGTCGATCGCGCGATCGATGCGATCGATGTGGGGCGCTATCATTAACGCTTGTGCACCTTTGCTAACAGCATCAGCAACGCTAGCGCTGGAATTAAAAGTCGGCGTTGAAAAGTCACAAACTACAGGCACCAACTTGCCGCCTAAAGCCGAAAACGACGCCACAAATTCATCCTTAAACGAAACGTTATCGGGAGCTTGAGAGTCATAGCAGATAGCAACATTAGTTTTGCCAGCTTTCTTAACCATATATTCTGCTAAAGGAGCCGCCATCGATTGAATCGCGGGGACTGTCCGAAAAATGTAGCTCCCAAAACCTGATAAATTGTTGGCAAAGCTAGTTGGCGTCACCATCACCAGTTGTTTTTCTTGATAGGTAGGAGCAGCAGCTAGAGAAGCATTGCTAGCATTGTGTCCGACGACTGCTAAAATTTTCGGGTCATTTGCGAATCCGGTTGCAACTTCTTTTGCAACATCTGGACTGTTGTCATCATTCGCAATCAAAACTTGCAAACCCGCACCATTAATTCCTCCTCTAGCGTTAACTTCCTCTTGAGCTTGGGCTACTCCTCGGAGAATTTCTTGCGCTACATTCGGGTTGCGGCCAATGGGAACGCTGACGGCAATTTTCAGAGGATTGTCATTGTTTACTTTGGCATTGTTCAAATAAATTACCGTCTCTGGATCGTTGCGATTTTGTTGCAGCGATGCCTGAAAATTTTTCACTGCTGTTTTGTAATCGCCCTCAGCAAAAGCTTTGACGCCTGCTTGTTTTCCTGCTGTTGTTTGCGATTGCACCAATATTTTATCTCCCAAGCTGAGGCGAGTCTCGCTAGAACCAGATGTAGGTGTATCGGAAATTTTGCCCTTGAACAAGTTGGGAATAAACTTGAATGCGCCCAAGGCAATTAAAGCAAATGCCATAAAAACAATTGGCGGCGGGCCTTTTCTTTTTTTAGGGTCTTGATACATAATGATTGATTCTCCTGAGTTCGATTTTCTTTAGATGCTTTTATTTCGGGTAAGCATTCCCTAGCACAGTCGAATCAATGCCAGAGTGGTGGGGAATGCTCCGGCTTGCAATCTGTAGAAATATCTAGATATATTTGATTTCGAGGGAGCAGGATATTAGCTGCTCGACTTTTGTGACAGTTGCTCTGTGCTGCTATCAGTTGATGTATTGATTATCAATAAAAGCTTTTTAAAAGTCAATTCATAAATTCATTAGAGTAAATCATAAAACTCATATTATTGAATTCATAAAAGTCATATTTGTGCAGATTAGTTTCAATAACTAATATCATGCCCGTTGCATTACCTTAATAAAACCAATTTTATTGCCGTTCTCTTCGGGCATGATATATTACTTACGCAATACTGTCTGTGTGAAAATACAGCAGTTGGCCGATCGATCTTTCCCAGCATAAATAAGGTGCGCAGTGGACACCTAGAGTTGAAAGTTGGGTTAGATACGCCACAAGCACCCTAGGTTAATAAGGTGCTTGTGGTGCACTTGACGTTTAGATGTACGGAGAGGGTGGGATTTGAACCCACGTTAGAGTCACCCCTAAAGTAGATTTCGAGTCTACCGCATTCAACCGCTCTGCCACCTCTCCAATTGACTTGAGATGCGAGCTAAAAGTATTTTACCGCACAGTGCGGCACATTGTAAATCCTTACAGAAAAGAAGTTTGATTTTCTTCAGATTCCAGAGTCGTCTTAAATCCCCCCGCTGGTGTCCACTGGAGGGCCCCGTCGCGCCCCGTCCAGAAAATCTGGGTTTTGCTTTGGCGCAGTTGGGCTGCGGTTTCAGGGTCGATTTCGTCAGCAGATGCGATCGCCACTTGCGGCCCAACTGCGCCCAATAACTCGGCTGTCAGGGTTTTTCCCGACCACCACAGCACTTGAGCCGGCTTCAATGTTCCCGTGGCTGCTAATTTTTTTTGCGCTTCCGGTGTCATTTCACCGACAAGCAACCAAGTACGCGCGGCGAAGCTATCCCGTTCCCCGTAGGGGTTCCCGAAGGGTAGGGAATCGCCCACCAGCAATTCTACCACCGGGATTTCCGCATCCACGAACTGCAACCGCGCCGAACCCAGATCAATTTTGCTGTTAGTTTCTAAAGGAAAGTAAACGCCTTGGCGAGATTGCACAGCCGTCATAAATTCCCGATCGCTGCCGCGGTGAATTTGTTTGGGAGCGTTATTATCATAAAACGTTTTAATTGGCAAGCGTTCTAGTAATTTTCCCCAACCGCCGCTCAAACCTAAATGACCGTGAGTGGCGATCGCAAAATTCACAGAATTAACTCCTTGCTGCTGCAAAAAAGGCAACACTGTAAACCTCACAGTATTTTCATCACCGCTATTAATTAGCGCCACTTTTCCCCGATCTTGAATTACCAAAACTGGTTCGCCAGATGTTGCCAGCAAAGTAACTTGAAACAAAGATGTTTGAACGTGCCAAGCTGGTAAAACTATGATACCAATTCCCCCCATCAGCGCCAGCGGTAAAATCCAAGCCGAAGAAATCCGCAGCGCAAAAACTCGGCTTTTCCCTTTCTTCCCTCTGCCCTTTCCCTGATTTTTCCCTCGGACTACTTCCTGTTTCCCTTTTCCCTCGGACTTTTTCCTTCTATCCGTTACATCCGTTACATCCGTTACAGAATCCGTTGCCGAACTTCCCCCCAGCCAAACCCAGCAAATTAAACCATAAAGCGCGATTAGCTGAAACACCGATACTTGACCGACAGCTACCGAATTACCGGGTAATTGCGAGAAATATTGGGCGATCGCAATTAACCCTTTTGCCGGATAGTCTAGCAGTTGGGCTAACACACTGCCAGCGGGCGGAAAAATCAATCCCGCTAAAGCGCTAACCATCCCCCCAATACTCAAAATCCACAGCAAAGGAGCCGCAATAATATTGACTAAAATGCTGTAAGGTGATACTACACTAAAAACGTAAAGTAGCAGCGGCAGCACCCAAACTGAAGCGGCGATCGGAACCACAACAATCGAAGCGATCGCGGGCGGCATCCAGTCCAACTTTTCCATCAGTGGCGGCGCTGTCACCACTAACCCCAAAGTCGCCAAAAAACTCAGTTGAAAACCTAAATCCCAAATCCACAAAGGGTTAACCAGCAGTAAAATAGTAGCAGCGATTAACAGCAATCCCAACGGCTTAACTTCGCGACTTAGCAGCAAAGCAAATACTGTGCCAAATCCCATCAAAGCGGCGCGGCATACTGAAGCTTCAAAGCCAGTTAATCCCACGAGCAAAAATAAAGCACCGACGCCAAAACAAAATTGTAACTGTTTGGAAAAACGCCTGGTTAAAGCTAGAACTAAACCCAAAACCATCGAAACTTGAGTACCCGAAGCTGCGATCGCGTGGGCCAATCCAGCTTGCACAAAAGAGTCGCGGATGTTGTAAGGTAAATCAACAGCTTGTTTGCCCAGAGCGATCGCACTTATCAGCGGGCCAGAGGGAACATTCAACTGCGATAGTTGCGATCGCACGATCCGCATCCGCATCGCTTGAATTTGCGATGGCCGCATCCCGGTTGACTCCCAGAAAGCAGCCGTTTTGCTGTTAAGTCGATTTACATCCGCGATCGCATTTTCTCTCCTCCAGTCAATCTGACGCCCTTTGAGCCCTGCAAAAGCCCCTTCTCTAGCTAAATATGCTCGAAAATCAAAAGCCCCCGGATTAGACGGCGGCTGCGGTTTGTACAGCGATCCCACAACTGCGATCGTATTGTCGGCGTACAAGCCCGTTGCTTGCAGCAGGGGCACTGTAACGTAGAGTTTGCCGGATACTGGGCGGTTGACGACTACTCCTCCTTCGCCGCCGTTGATTTCGCTAACTACATCTGTGTCTAGCCAAAATTGCGATCGGCCACTTCGAGTCAATCGGGGCGTACTGGCAAGTCTACCGCGAACTGTCACCGCCACTTCTTGAGTATTTCCGCCAGCGGGAATCAATTTGCTGATGTCATTAATTGCCGGTTGGGGCGATCGAACTGCAAAATAAACGCTAGCTAGAAATGCCACCAAACCCGCAACTGCCCACACCCATTTTGCTCTCGGCAGCCTCTCCCACCACCTCAATTCTTCCCTCGTCTCTAAGGGTTCTTCAATAGAATCTTTTTTGGTTCTGCTGCGTCTTTTCTTAGTTTTTTTGAGAGAATTCCTAGTATACTTTAACAACAATTTAGGCATGGCGACTGCGATCGCTATTCCCAAAGCAAGTATCCCGTATCTACCCCAGGAAACCCCTGTAGAAATCAATCCTACAATGTAGGCCAGACAGAAAATGACACCCGTTGCTTGATTCATTAATTAGCAAGTATGGAAGAAGAAATAAGTCATCAGTCAAGAGTCAAGAGTCATCAGTCATCAGTCAAGAGTCAAGAGTCATCAGTCAAGAGTCATCAGGCAGAAGGAAGAAAAGCAATGGTTCCCGCAACTAATAACGTCCTCACCGTCTTGGTAGTTGTAAAATTAGCACTTTTGGCTGTCACAAATATAGTTTGTTTTACTTTTCAAAACGGCACAACTTCAGCTTAAAACCCGACTAATTTCGCTTTGATTCTTCGTCTCCATCCCCCTCGCATCCCCTACAAAAGGGGAGTAAGGGTTGACGCAAGAGCGCTCCAGTCCTTCCCTTTTTTCAAGAGAGAGATACTTTGCCTCTCTTGTCCACCCCCTTTTAAGAGATACTTTGATTCTCTTGTCCCCCCCTTTTTAAGAAATACTTTGATTCTCTTATTCCCCCCTTGATTCGGGGGGCGCCGGGGGGATCGCAGCTAATCTGAACGACAAAAAACTGGTACTAGGTTAAATAGACAAACCCAATTTTAAACCGAAAGCCGCGTGCAGCACCATAAGTGCTAAAGCAGTCGTGCCCAAATAAGCGTGAACCGCGCGCAGTGCTAGCTTATTGCCTCCAAAACCCGTCAGCGAAATCAAGCAGCCAACAGCCAGCAAAACCAGCACTCCCGAACCCGTCCAAAAGTGCGGGCTTTCCATGACAGGCTTGTGCTGCATTACCAGCGACAGTAAGCCGCCTGTGTAGCCTAAAGCTAGAAACAGAAACATCCACGGTGCTAGCTTGCGGTGATCCGATCGACTTTTGAGGGCGACATCCTTATCGGCGGCCAAACGGCCCTGCCATCCCGTATACCCGACAAAACTGCCCATCGCCGCCACCACGATCCCCATCATTACAGGATGTCCCCAATGGGTAATCGGTTCGGGAATTCCCAGACTGCGAAATTGACTGGCGATGGGTTCTAGTAGTTCGCTTAAATTTACCATTTGATGCTGACTCCAAGCTTGGCGATAAATATTTTTGGACTAATTATTAAAATATTATAAAATGTTTAGTGTAGCAACTGCGCTCGCCCACTTCTTTGAGCCGTTTAACCTGAGGGCCAAACATTGCCCAGAAGCCTAGATATACGCCAAACTTAGCCGGTTTTAGCCGACTGTGAGATTTTTACAGCAGTGATGCTACTTCAAGTTAATTGTTAGCCTTCTCGGCTAAATCTAAGGGCAAAATCAACGTAAATCACCCGTATGCCAAACCCTGGGGTTGCCCTTTGCCCCATCTTCACAGCCCCATCCTCACTCTCGATGTTTAATTTTACTACCCTACTCAAAGTTAATTTCAAGTCTGTTGACTTCTGAATACCTTTAACAGCAATTTACGTTATTGGGCCGACTCTCGTAGTTCCACATTTGGGCAGCCACTCTCAAGGGAGAGTCATGGGAAGGTAGAAAGTAGAAGGTAGAGTTTAAACCGTTCTCTAAAACTTGATGAGAACTTCACCAGTTGTAAGCTGATGTTCTCGAACTGCTTCACTCTGGGGAGTCGGCTCCTACCAGTCCACAGGCTTAACATTAGGAGTAGGGTGCGTGAGAGTGGCTATCACGCACCCTTGCGATCGGAATCACACAGGCTCGGGGAGTGTCAATTAGGCAACTGTTTTTAATCGCTGTTTCCAGCCAGAACTGTATAAAATAAAAGAGCCGGACACAGGAGAAGTGTATTGCCTAGCCTCAGCAGGGGATCTGCCATTTCAGCTCATTTGAACTCAGCAGTATCCTGTTTTTTGTCCCCACACCAGTAAGAGGATGCTATTGCAGACGGCGCTATGATTAAGCCTTACCGATTTTTGCAGCGAATTGCTCAACTGCTCGCCTACGCCTACTCAGCACTGATTGTCGGCTATCTGATTGTGAGACCGATCTTTTGGGACAGGCTGTGGCCGATTGCCTTGATGGGGGATTTTGTTCCTTGGATTTTCTTGCCAATCTTCCTGCTGCCAATTCTAGGGTTTTTTCTCATAAAGAAACGCTGGTTCGCGATTGTTTCATCTGTGGCTTGCATCTGCCTGCTGGGTTGGCTGCACGTCACCTACTTTTCTCCCCAGCCGGCGAACATCAGTGACTCCCAGCCAACCCTCAAGGTTTTTTCTCTCAACCTCGGCTGGCATCACAAATCCCCACAAGCTTTGGTTAACCTAATTCAGGAAGAAAAACCAGACCTCATTTGTTTGCAAGAAATTAAGGAGGATTACGCCGACGAAGTATTCTCGAAGTTGGCCACATTATACCCGCACCACCGGGGGCGCGGATACCATGTGATTCTCAGCAGATACCCCATTCGCTCTTTCCAAAGCTTACAGCTAGCGGGTGGGAACGAACCACAGGAACGAGCTATTATCGAAATGAACCAGCAAGATGTAGTTCTTTATAACATTTCAACAACCCCACCGTGGTTTCGCCAGCATAAAATTTTGCCTTTCCTCAAAATCCCAGTTTACGAGTACGGCGACCGACCGGCACAAATTCAAGATTTAGTGCGGCGACTCCAGAAAGAAACGCTGCCGACTATTGCCGCCGGAGACTTTAATCTGACTGACCAGTCTCAAGACTACTATTATTTGAGAGCGGTTATGCAAGATGCTTTCCGAACAGCAGGACTGGGTTTTGGCTTTACTTTTCCTCACGGGTGGGATCTGAATTTACTGGTTAAACAGTTAAACTGGAAATTAACTTTTCCCCTGGTGAGGCTTGACTATGTTTGGTATTCTCAGCACTGGGGGGCAACATCAGCCAAGGTTTTACCGGCAATTGGTTCAGAGCATCTCCCGGTGGGGGCCCAACTGCGGATGCAACCGGAATTAGGACGAGTGTAGGGGGTGCGTAACACTTTGGTGGGGCACCACAAGGGCATTGGTGTCAATTTAAGCTCCGGGCGAAGGTCATGATGCTGTTGGCGAATCCGTCAAGGGTGACACCCCACATTTGCTCTCGTCGCACCCCTGTTAGATCATTTCCGGTAATTGCCCGCAATTAATTTTTCTATCCTTCTTTCTCTTTCTTCTTCCTTCTTGGCGTACTTGGCATCTTGGCAGTTCATTATTAAACCCCCCCAAGGAAACAAAGTATTGATTCGCCAACACTCTCATGGAATTCGCGACTATCCAAACAAGGAATTTGAGACAAATGAAGATGTTTTCAATCAAGCACAGACTAATGGCTCGAATTAAGCCTTACCGGCTTTGCAGTTGACTGCTGAATTGCCCCTAGGCCATAGCCCCCGGTCTGCGCTTCACCCAATCTTCACAGCCTCATCCTCACTTTGGATGTTAAATTCTACCTGCCTGCTCAAAGTTAATTTCAATTCCTTGACTTTTGAATGCCTTAGTGAGAAATTAACATCGCAGCCGACGAGCAGTCGCACGTCTACATTTTGCTAATCGCTCTCAAGGGAGAATCAACTGCTGCGAAAAAAACTAGAGGTTCCAAGTTGGAGACTTCTTGCATAAAGTATGCAGTCCCAGGAGGGCCCACTTCGATCGACTCAGCGCTAAACTGAGCGTCCCAAGGCACTCTGAAAGCACCCTTGTCTGTTGAGCAGCCAGGGCTGTGCAACGACGCGTGAACCCTCTCAACTAACTCGCTGGGGATTCGGTTGTAGCATCTGAGCACCGACTTTCTGAAAGTCGCCTTCCTCGGAACCGTGCAATCGCTAAACTCGCTGCGCCGTCGCTAAAGTAGCTTCCGAAGGTTGGATCTGGTACTTTACGAGATTTGCCAGTTCTTGTAACTGACTAATAGCTTCTGCACCTTCTAGTTTCATCAGTTCGCGGTCGTCCCGCATCTCAGTCCAAGTGATACCGTAATCTGACACTAAAAATCGAATCAGATGGTTGTCCGTCAAACTGACCATAAATGAGGCACTGTTCATCTGACCCCCGCAAGTGTAGCAGGATGCCAGATAACCCCGATGCTCTAGCACGATCGCCAAAGCTTGGAGGTTCATTACCAAATCTTGGACGAATTTACGGTGTTGTTCTGCAAGTCTCAGAAACACAGTTTTCCTCCTATCACCACACCGTGTATTTTAGACCCAATTTAATAATTTCTTAAGTATTGGGCATTTAGGTGCTGGTTCAGTATACGTTTAGTATGCTCAAAAAAAATCGGATTAGCGACCTCTTCAGCCTACCTTTACTAGATTAACCGAGTTGCGATCGAAACTAAGTATCAGCAGCGACATTCAGCCAAAACACGCTGTCGCCCGGGACTCCAGGCGAAAAATTCCCCTGCTGTCACGGCTGATTCAGGCGTCGGACAGCCCAAAGATACAAATAACTAATGATAGCAATAGAGTTAGTTAAGTATAAGAGTTCAATCGCCCTGGGGATACTCGTCCCAAAGCGTCGTCGTCTGCCGCAAGCTCCGAAAATTGCCATTTCCCAAAATCAAGTGATCCAGCAGCGGAACCGACAAAAACTGCGCTCCCGCCAGCAACTGCCGCGTCAAAGCAATATCCTCCGGGCTCGGCTCCACACTCCCCGATGGGTGATTGTGCGAGATAATCGCCCGCGTCGCCCCTTGACGGATGATCTCCCGAAAAATATCCCTCGGGTGAGCTAAAGTTTCCGTAGCTGTGCCGATCGTAATTACCTGAGTACCCAGCAGGCGATTTTTCACATCCAACAGCACCACAGCAAAACGTTCCTGAGACTGCCACATCAAATCCTGACTCAGCGCATCCGCCGCCGCTTGCGGAGAGTCAACCACCGCCATGTCCGGCGGCCGGGACTGAAACACCCGCTTCCCCAACTCCACCGCAGCCAAAATCCCAGTCGCCTTAGCAGGCCCGATCCCGTGAATCTGCGTCAACTCCTGCACGCTAATATTCCGCAGCACTGCCAGAGGGTCGCGCTGGTGCTGGCTCAACTGATTTAGAATATATTGTCCCAACCCCACTGCCGAAAGTTTGCCCTTTCCCTGACCGGTACCGAGCAAAATCGCAATCAATTCCGCAGTCGCCAAACTTTTCGGGCCGCCCGCCATCAGCCGCTCCCGCGGCCGTTCGCTAGTCGGCAAATCGACAATTCTCAAGCTGTAAGTCATAGCTGCACCAGCACCGCAAGCTCAACAATTACATAATGTTAGCCGATCGATTTCCATCTTCAAATCAGTACAATCACCCAAAAAAGCCAAGGTATTAACCGAGGCTGTTGGCGATCGCACATCTAACGCAGGGTTTCGCAAGCGATCGAGTCTCGATCTCGATCGAGCTTAAACGGATCGCCCGGATATGCCTCTAAAACTCGCTGCGCTAGGGCTTGAGTCGCAAAGTCTGAACAGTCGCAATCCGAGTTAACGCAACTCGGAAAATCGACACTTTTAACCTTGGGTTTAGAAGACTCGTAGATCGCTTTCTTGGTATCTTCCTGTGGCTGCTTTGCATCAAGAGCAATCTCTGCGGTTCGTTCAACAGATTTGACTGAAGATGGCAATTTGCGATCGGGCCCTGTCGAAAGCAAGTGAGGTACCTCCGCAGAAATTGCAGCTTTCGGTGTTGGTAATAGCGTTTTCACAGTCTCCGGCTTGGGTGTCGGCGCTGCCGAAAGCGGTGACGGCTTAGGGGTTTGAGATGATACTAGCCGATCTGTCGGGGCAGGAGGCGCCACCGAAACTTGGCTTAGCGGATTGGGTGCGGTGACGCCAACAAGTACAAACGAAGCCGCCATCAACCCACCGTACATCGCGGCCGATCGCTTGCGGGTTGGTGCGGCCACCCATTTCGGATTAACAATGCCCAGAAAGAAGGCAGGGATCGACAATAGAAAGCTTAAGACGAAAAAATTAAACATAGCGACTTTGGCCCGTAAAAAATAGAAGTAGTCCAGGACGCAGAAACGGTTTTTTTTACCCAGATACGAGGTGGATGGCGAGGGGTATCTGTTTAAAAAAATTAAAAAAGCCCGTTTCTTTAATTCCTGTGCCCAAGTCCTGAGAACTTAACTTCCTTATTTAGCGGCAGGCCAACTCACCAATCCCTATGATTTACGAAATAAATAGGACGCTGGACACCAGACGATAGGAAACCTGGTTTCTGATTGTATTTCTTCTTACTAAACCCACGATTTTTTCCTACAGTTCGCGATCGCACTCCGACCCCGAGAAACCGGAGTTTTTAATGGCAGTAAATGACTAGAACCAAGTATTTTCCTTAAAAAACTCGGTTTCTCGCCCCAACCGGGCGTAAGTCCTGGTAAAATTTCTCGTAACGCTGCCAGAAAAGTGAGGTGCATACGCAGCTACATTCAGCGTAAAAGTTGGCGCACCCTAAATTCTGGCCGTTCTGTTGAGGCCAGCAGCCCCGAGGTAATAGGCTGCGGCGGTTTAGGTGCTGCGATGCCAACCAATACAAACGAAGCCACCATCAAGACGCCGTAAACAGCGACAGATAGCTTGCGAGTTCCCAGTCCCACCCATTGAGGATTTACCAAACCCAGACAAAACGCTGGCGTTGAAAACATGAAAGTTAAAACAAACAAGCTGGACATCAGGCACCTCCGACTCGCGAACTGCACCGAGCAATTACTTGTCTCTCCAATTATCACCTCAAAAATCCGCTTAAAAAAGTTGGGATTTAGGATTTATAACTTGAGGATTATTGCTGTTTATCAAACAATAATAAAACTGCTTAAATCTCTTACTTTAGGTAGTTGTTAAAAAATAATAGTCTTTTATATAACCCGAAAAATCCAGCTTAAAATAAATGATAAATTCCTCAGTCAAAATATGCAAGTCCGCTTTAACGTAGTCCGCCAAAATCAAAACGAGGCTCCCCGCGTTCATACTTACACCCTAGACGTGGATGAGAGCAATACCATTCTAGACTGCCTCAACAGCATCAAGTGGGAACACGACGGCACTTTAGCTTTTCGCAAAAATTGCCGCAATACAATTTGTGGCAGTTGTTGTATGCGAATTAACGGTCGATCGGCATTAGCTTGCAAAGAAAATGTCGGCAGCGAACTCGGCAGACTGCAAAAAATAGCCCATTCGAGTTTAGCAGAACAGCCTGCAGGTTTCATCCCAGAAATTACCGTCGCCCCCATGGGAAATATGCCGGTAATTAAAGATTTGGTTGTTGATACGACCAGTTTTTGGGACAACCTCGAAGCAGTCGAACCCTATGTCAGCACCGCCTCGCGAGCAATTCCCGAACGGGAATTTCTGCAAACTCCCGAAGAGCGATCGAAACTCGACCAAACTGGCAACTGCATCCTCTGCGGCGCGTGCTATTCTGAGTGCAACGCCCGCGAAGTCAACCCGGAATTTGTCGGCCCCCACGCCCTCGCCAAAGCTTACCGCACGATCGCCGATTCCCGCGACAGCGAAACCGAAAATCGGCTGGAAAAATACAACGAAGGCACCGCAGGCGTCTGGGGATGCACCCGCTGTTACTACTGCAACTCGGTTTGTCCGATGGAAGTTGCGCCGATGGATCAAATTGGTAAGATTAAACAGGAGATTCTCGATCGCAAAGACGACCAAGCCAGTCGATCGATCCGCCACCGCAAAGTCTTAATCGAGCTCGTCAAAGAAGGCGGCTGGATAGATGAGCGCAAATTTGGCATCGAAGTAGTAGGAAATTACTTCCGCGACGTTAAAGGTTTGCTGAGTCTGGGCCCGCTGGGTTTGAGAATGATCGCTCGCGGCAAATTCCCGCTGTTCTTTGAGCCTTCTGAAGGTACCGAAACCGTGCGAAATCTGATCGAATCGGTGCAAAGTTTAGAAAAGTCGGCAGATTAGCGATCGGCTGTCATTTTCCTTGTAAATTAGAAGTTGTGCGATCGTCGCAAAGCTTCCCCAAAATCCTTACTCAAAACTCGCAACTCAAAACTTTTAAATGACTGCTAAAACTCCTCCATCCCCAAAACCGACAACCCCAAATACCCCAACACCAGCAGAACCCGCCTTTGGCTGGAATGCCTACGCCGAACAAATCAACGGACGATTTGCGATGGTGGGATTCGTGGGACTTTTGCTGCTAGAATTTTTTACCCGCCAGGATTTTTTCACCTGGCTGGGCCTGCGTTAAATTCAGAATAACTCGGTGTACAGCCACTGATGCGTAATATCATGTCCCCTCAAACGACACAATAAAATTGGTTGGTAGTGAGGACTTTAGTCCTCTGATTATCAAAACAAAAGTCCTCACTACAAACACCTCGATCCAGGTAATTTACCGCAAATTATATAGCAATCGCCACCGCGGTGAGGACATAAATAACCTCATGAATAGAGCCTATAGCCCATAGCATAAACGGTTTGATTTCCGTACTGTGCAACTGTCAACTGTCCACTGCTATATCAATCCTCTTCATAAAAAAATCTGGTTAAAAAATAGATAATTATCCATTTTTAACCAGCATCCCAGCTTGTCACAAGCGGAAATCGAGTTAAGTTGTTGCAGATAATTTAACCTGTACTTGTCAGGCAAGGCAAGCAACCCGCAGCTTGAGGAATTATTGACATAGATCCTCAATTTCAAGCCAATTAATTTCCCGTTGTTTCGCGGACGGTCAAAGTGTACTTGCCTCTACCTTTTGGAGGCGGATCGTAAGCATTGACAATAACGCGGTAGCGACCGCTCGCAGACAAGGTAACAGTAAGCTCTGAATTGGCATTTTGCTGCGTGACATCATCATTTTCAGCAAGTAGCTCGCCCTGGGAGTTGAAAATAGCGAGATAAGTATCAAAATCGGTACTTTCTAGGGTAATAACCACTTTCTGACCCAGAGTGCCTTCAAAGGTATACTCGTCGTACAAACTGCTGTCCGAGGGCAGTACAGAAGACTTAGCAGGGGTGAGTTCTCCGTTTTGCTCTAAAATGACCTTAGATGAACCCCCAGGAGGACTCGGCGTAGGTTGTACATTTGGGGTCGGAGTTGGCGAGGGCTTTGGAGATGGCGACGGAGATGGCGACGGATTGGGGCTTGCTTGAGCTAAAACAGCCTTGCCAGCATGACTCGCATCATGTGAATTTTGAGGAAATTCTGCAGAAACGATCGTGAAACTGCTATTAGTAACTGCACCTGAATTTGACACTGGCACGGAGAGAGTCGGCTTGCCAGAAAAAGTAGCTAGTAGAGCAATTGGCGCGATCGCCCAAAATCTAACTTGACGCATGAATTACCTCGATTTGCAACGCAGGAAGAGTTGACAGTTGACCTGTGACAGTTGACCTGTGACAGTTGACCTGTGACAGAAGAAATAGGGAATAAGAAATCAGAAAGAATAAATCTTCATTCAGTTGACAGTTGACCTGTGACAGTTAAGGGCGACCTCTACCTGGAAGGAAGAGGAGTGGAGCAATGAATAGTCTTCTTTTAATTTCTCCCTAAAAGGGAGAGGCTTTAAACCAATTCTTTGTGGTAAAGAAGAAAGAAAAAAATCGATTCATTCCCAATTACCAATTACCAATTACCAATTCCCAATTAACCATTCCCAATTACCAATTACCCATTACCAATTTTCAACGGACATTTAGACTGTAACGACCCCGACCTGAAGCATCATAAGCATTGACAATCACGCGGTAGCGACCAGTAGCTGGCAAAGTAACGCTCAGAAACGCATTTTTAGTCGAATCGCTCGCATCGTCATTTTCTGCCAGTAATCGGCCGTTAGGGGCAAAGATAGCCACATAGGGATCGAAATCTGTACTTTCGAGGGAAATTGTTACAGACTGACCCGATCGACCTTCAAAAGTATACTCGCGATACAGACTGTTATCAGACGGCAATACCGGACCGCCTGCGACTAAAGCGCCTTCTTCTTGCAAAATCGCCCGAGAAGGCGCGGTAGGAGCACTCGCTTTTAGTTCTAACGTATAAGCCCCCGACTGCCTAGCTTCGTTGGAATTTGCCAGCAACGTGTAAGTGCCATCTGCTGGCAGCCTGACTGTAATTCTGGCGTTTTTATTGCCCGCTCCGTTATCATCTTGCGCGATTTCGCGCTGGTTGGGCCCGAGCAAAATTAAATAAGGGTCAATCTCTTGACTTTTCATTTCTATGGTGATTTGCTGGCCCGCTTTTCCCTCAAAGGAGTAGAGGTCAAAAAAGCTGTTGTCTGCGGGCAGAACGCCAGACTTGTCGGTGAGTTTGCCCGTGACGGCGGGCCCGTTTAACGCAACTTTTTGAGGTGATTTGTTGCCAAAGGGCGATCGCCTCTGAGCAACGCGGGGTGCTCGCCCTTCTCGCACCGCTGTCAGGAAAGCGGGCACTTTGTCCACAGAAATTGCAAAACCGATACCGATATTGCCTCCGCCCTGACCGCGAGTAAAAATAGAAGTATTGACACCGATTAATTCTCCAGAACTGTTGAGCAGCGGGCCTCCTGAATTGCCGGGATTGATGGCGGCGTCGGTTTGAATTAAGCTCCGTTCCTGGTCGATGCGGCTGACGATTCCGACTGTAAAAGTACCTTGAAATCGACCGAAAGGATTGCCGATCGCAAATGCTTGTTGTCCGACTTTCACCGAACCGGGACGGGCTAAAGGAATTGTGGGCAAGTTGTTTTGACCGCGAATCTTCACCACGGCTAAGTCTAAACCTTCTTCGCCGAATCCGACGACATCGGCGACAAGTTTTCTGCCGTCTGACAGAATTATATTCACTGTACCGCCGGCCGAAACAACGTGGGCGTTGGTTAACACCATGCCGTCGGGGCTGATAATTGTGCCGCTGCCGTTAGATTTAGCTGTATCGACGGTAACAACCGCCGGACTGGCTTTTTCGTAGACTCGAATATTCGTTTGTTCTTCGGCATTTTGGGCGATCGCGCCTGGGGAACGCACCGAGTTAAATTCCGTTAAATTTGCCTCCGGCCGTCCCAGAGGCGCCTTAACAACCGCAGCAGCGCTGGCTGCAACCCCAACTGTTAAAATTCCTGATACCGCTAAACTTAGAAATTTGAAATTCATGCTCGTGAATTAGTATTTTTTAACTGTCGGCAGGTAGCAGTTCGGTTTTCGGACTCACTGCTAACTACGGCCTGTAATTATTTTAGGACTTGCGGAAAGGTAATGAAAAATTTAAGCTTGAGATTGCTTCGAGATGAGCGATCGGCTGAGTTTTGAGGGAATTAGTCGAACTCGAACGCCAGAGTTTTGTTTGTAAACTACGACGATCCAGCAGTTTCGGCAATTCTAGAATCCTGCGGGCGATCGATATACTTAACATTAGCCTGCCGCACCAAAGCATCCCCATCGCCGTAGAAAAACGACAGCAAAGCAAAACGCTGCCCGCTAATCATCGCCGTCGCTTCGTGCAGCAGAGAACACGAAAAAATAATCGCCGTGCCAGAATCCCCTTTATAACCGTGCGGCGCGTACTCAGGGAACCGCAAAAATCCCCCCCTGTACTCCCCCACATTCAAGTTCAAAGTCATCGCAAACCTGCGGTGCAGCGTACCTTTGCTCGTATTGTCGCGGTGCGCCTGAAAATAACCGCCGCTTTCGGCATCGTAACAAGCTATCAAATACCGTTCAAACCTGGTGATTGTAAACTGGAAAGCCTTTTCTACTTCCGGCACCACCCTGCGCAGAATCATCGCACTCAATTGTCGCTGCAAATTCGGGTCTTCAATAAAGAAATCTCGACGTTTCTTGAAATTCTCGTCGTGAAGGCCAACAGTTTTCCCGTCTATTTGCCTCATAAAACCTGAGCGACTGCCGCCGTCAGCCTTGTACATATCGATCAAACTGCGGCAAAATTCTTTGTCCAAAACGTTAGGAATTACCAACACCGGGGCGTGAGGAGTTGTAATTGGTCGCGGTTCCTCAATTTGGGGCAAAGTTTTGATAAAATCCAATACTTGCTGGGCGTGTTGGTCGCTTTCACCCATCGGTAAAATGTTAATTACCTGAAGGTTTTCGTTGAGAACAAAAGTTTGGGGTGCATAGTGAACTCCGGTAACTCCATTTTGTTCGACATCTCGGCAAACACCGTACTGCTGGCTGACTTTTTTGTCGAAGTCCCAGAAAAAGATGAATGACGGAGCAATTAGTGTCGCTCTGTTTTGTTCTTTGTCTGCTGCATCTATGCTCGCTCCGAACAGCGGTACTTGCAAAGTCTTAAATTCTGCTGAAAGCTCTTGAAAGCTTTTGAGGATAGCTTGGATTTGTTCAAAAGCTGCGCTGGCAAAGAAAAACAGCACGACTCGCCGGCCGCCAGCCATCGAGAAATGAAATAAGGGGTTATTGCTGGCAGCAATCGAAAACCAAGGCGCCGGATCTCCTATTTCTAGTAATGGCATATTGCTGATGTTAGATTTTAGATTTTAGATTTTAGACTATTGTACTTTTGGTTGGTTCCGCAGGTTGTATTTTGTGCGATCGAACCCATTGGTAACAAGTTAAGGCTGGATAGTAGTTGTCAAGGGGATTTCAGCAGCAGCCTTAAAGAAAAAGAGATCGGAGCCTCGCTGTCGCTCGGTAAAAGGTGCAATAATTAACTTAATATTTGGTTTTCGTTGTCGTTTAACAATACCTAAATCTTGATTTTCTCGCTTAAGTGAAATATGAGAGCGGGTCAGTTGCCTTACCTTGTTGATGAGCTACGTAAAAATGGTAAAGACCGCGGTAAATCATTTCTAATGAGATGGCATCTATGGGTGAGCGAGAGTCGATAGGCAACGCTATCACCTAAATCGACAAAAATAGCATAAAACAGCCAAGTTCCCCAAATTTGTAACTGAACACCGTGGAGAGAACCCGTCCACAAATAACTTAAACCCAAAAGTCTTTTAACGGTATTAAAAGCCTCTTCTATTCGCCAACGCCTGCGATATAAATCTGCCACGACGTAGGGTGGCCATACGTGAGGATAAGCTGTTCTACATTTAAATTGTGTGTCAAAAATCAATAAAACCATGAGTGGGACGGGCTTCGACGCTGGGCCGAATTTCCAATTTAAATGCGTAACAGCTTAGAGTACACTTGTTAAATAAAAAAGCCCGGTGTTACCAGAACGAACCTCAATCAGACGTAAGGTTATAAATGGAGTTTTGGCAGTTCCCGAACCCAAACGTATTCGACGATATCGGACAGCATAGCTATTGGTAAATACTTGCTAAGTTTGAATTGATGTTCCTTTTTTTAAGCGAGTAATGAGCGTGAATATCTCCTTCGATTAATTTCCGCCAAAAGCTCAAATAATAGAAGCCTAATTCCAGTAAGAGCCAAGTTTTGCCTTCAACCAATTGCAGGATATTTTCTTCCAGCTTCACATGACTAAGCTCGCTTGATTTTCCCAAAACCAAATTTCGACTCTTAGCCGATTCATTAAATCTATCACTGCGTTGCCATTTTTCCTGCTAACTGCCCTGTTGGTATATCTTCCAGACTTTTCAGTTTTAAAAATAATGCTTCAAGAGTTGAGCTATCTACTATCCAAACGAGTGAAAATTTATCAGAGGCAAATTGAACGCTTTCTGCCAGAGGTCGTTGATTTCTCGGGTGCCAAGATGCTCTTAAACTTGGCAATAAATTTTTGAAGACTCCCTCAAATAATTGTGCGGGAAAAATTAAAAATCTCACTCGACATGGCTTGTTGAGTAACAGTCGTGGGTCTGCACCACAAAAAACCCGATCTTGCTAGCATTTTTGTGAGTTCTGTGACTCCTGCCACATCTCGCCACAGCAAAGTTAATACCGCTGCTACCCTCAACGGTAAGTTGAGAATTCTAAGCGAATAAACCAAGGCAAGCGGTAGTAATTTTCTTGTGAGGTGATAGCTGGTGTGAGTAATGCTTCTAGTTGTGAGGCGATTGTCTCCTCTTTTACCATCGGAGGAGTCGTTTTTTTGGCGTGGGATCGGTTGGCCCATGCGACTCTTCCCCATATTTACTGACCTACACAATCGCTCAATTACTCGTCAATTATATCTGGGCAGTACCAAATCTAGGGAACGTTATTCCCCGTCAGATGATGGGGCCGAAACTTCACTCGCCGATCGTCCTTCAAACAACCGAACCTCCTGGGGTTTAAGTTGGCAGAAAAACTGTCGCCAACTTCAATCAATACAGATCCCTTGACAATTGGTAAACAAGTAAATATTGTCGATCGCCCGCAACGGTGTCGATCGCCCGACAGTGTTGATAATGATAATCGCCGTCTGTGGAATAGTCTACATAATGTAGACTTTTCCACCCTTACCCTTTTTTTTATTATCATTATTAGTTAATTTATTTCTCTACAAATAGGTATTGACAAAAGCTACTCCTTGCTAATACCATTTTTCTAAAATCGTGCAACACTCTTCGACCCCCCCTAGCCCCCCCGCTGTATTGCGGGGGGAACAAGAATACTGTTGCATTCTTTTTTTAAATTGGTATAACTTGTTACCAATGGGTGTGGTTTGACTCGTTCCCCGGTACTTCTTTGGTGGGCGATCGCGAATCGCCTCTGTTTAATTCGTAGAGATGCCCATTCGTCTATGGCAGCAAGAGTGGCAGCAAGCGTCTCCTGATGCTTGTGGCACACTTGCTCGAGGTTGTGAGGCACTCGTCACAGACCATCGGCACGAGTCTTTTTTGGCGACGCCTCGCGCCAAGCTTTGCAAATTTTATCTGCTACAGCCCCGAAGAGCCGTCATAGTTCCTCGGGAGTGTTCGCTTCGCCTTGACGATCCGATCCTAATTTAAAGCCGACTCGAAGAGGTTCATTTTGTCAAGATACCACTTTTCACCATCGACCCTCTAACCCTTATTGATACAGCCATATGAGTTTTGTTAAGAAAGATGTGAGTAAGGCATAGGCTGCCATGGAGGGATTGGTACGAGCTTGGATCGGCCACAAAATCATCCAGAAAGAGATCGTCAGCCAGCCCCATTTGATATTGGTTCCAGAACTTTTCAACAAATGTTTCGATCGTGTCATACGTATTGCTATATGCGGCGAGTATAATGGCAAGTATGATATCTCACCTCTCAGAAATAGATTAGTTATGTTTGTGAAACCCCTAACTTGGTCTCTGGTAATTGCGACGTATAAACGTGAACATATTCTGCCTCGTTGTTTGAAACTGGCAGCAAAGCAAACCCGCATTCCTAAAGAAATAGTGGTAGTAGATGCCAGCCCGGGCTGGGAGAAGACTAGAGAAATTATGATTCAGGAGTTTACCGACCATTACCCTCTGATTCCATTAATTTACGTTAAAGCAACTTTTCCATCTTTGACAACTCAACGCAATCAGGGAATTGACTTAGCGAGTGGAGATATTCTATTTCTGATTGATGATGATTCTTTGATGTACCCAGATTGTGCTGAAGAGGTAATGAAGATTTACGAAGCAGATGTAGACAATACTATTCAGGGCATTAGTGCAATGTCAGATCCGAATCCTCCAGATGCCAGTGACTTTATAGATAAACAAGCTGTTCAAGAGGGAATGATTGCGGTGAAGCCAAAGCAGACTAAACTTCGACAGTTTTTCAAATCTTTGCTGGCTACAGATCAGACTTACTTTTTACCTTATGATGAGGATTACCCGGATAGACCAATTCCAGAACATCTTCATAATCTTAATATAGGGCGTATTCAAGTAATGGCAGGTTATACGATGACCTTCCGTAAGGCAATTCTCATGAAAGAGCGTTTTAGTGAGGTTCTACAGCGATATGCGGCAGGTGAAGATCAAGATCTTAGCTATAGGGTTTCCCGGCATGGAGCTCTTGTCAATGCAATTAATGCTCGTCTCTGCCACTTAGAGATCTCTGGAGGAAGGTTATCTCAGTTTCAGGTGATGGTGTTAGCAGCACTGAATCCATCTGTTTTGCAGCAGTTTTACAGCCCAAATCCTGCGTTGGTAAATCGCAGGTGGCGTCAGATTCTCTGGCGACGAGTTCTCATATATTTTCTCAAAGATCTATCACAGAAGAATTTTCACTTCTCTCGAACGAGAGGCTTGTTGTATGCCTTTTCACAATTAAAGCAGATTTACAAACGAACTCCGGATGAACTGCTTCAATGGTACCCAGAGTTTCAAGCAAAATTTATTGCATCTGGTTCTTGATAAATACTCTGGTGGTATAAGATATTCCTGTTAAGCTGAACGTTTGCTCTAATTAAAATTTAGCAAGCAATCTTGAAATAATTGCCTAGCAATCATTTCATACTTTTTTAAGCTAACAGGATTTACGCACTCCCGATCGAGAAATCGGGTTTCGGCTTGGTTTTGCCCGCGCGGTAACTGAACTTCCGCTACCGCGCAGTCGAAACCACCGCCCTCAACAACCACGCTCAAACAGCAGGTTTTTACTTAATCTGTGGGTCATAACGAAGGATCTTTGTGAAAAAAGCGGATTGCTAAAATTCACAATAGTCAGACCCCTGCTCAAAAGCCTTCCATGGGCTGATTTATCTCCGGTTCAACGGCAGGGAAACCGTACCGCAAGTAACTCAACGCATTGTCATGGAGGAGGTCAATCGGAAAAGTGAAAATTTTTCGGATGCTGTCGGAGCGTTACCGCACAACGTCTGACAATAAGTAGATGGGCATCAATCAACGCAACTTAATTTTTTGCCTTGCGGGCGCGAGAAATGTTTAGTTTCACCCACCTACTTATATTTGCCTATTTGTCGAAATTGGGGGAACTATCCGGTTGGTCTTCCGGGTATTCCACTGGTCGATACTCCACGTAGTCTGACGGCGGTGCTTCCACGTCGCGGTTGCTGGGGCGAGACCTCGATGCTTCTGCTGGACGGGTTTTTTTGGTTCTCGGCGGCGTATCAAAGCTGCGGTTTTCCGAAGCTGGGGGGCGGCTGTTGCGGCTGCGGGTCGGTCTTTCTTCGGGGTTGTCTGAAACGTCCCAGTTGTCAGACCCCTGGGCGGGCGGGGCTTCTGGGCGGGTGGGACGTTTGCGCGAGGGCGACGGTCGATCGATCGACTCCCGAGATGTGTTCGCGCTACCGTTGCGATTCGACGAAGGACGGCGGCGGGGCTCATCATCGTAGGCTTCCCGCGAGGAACGGCTGTCTTGGCTGCCTCTAATCCGGGGACGCTGCGGGTAGTCTTCCTCTGGTTCTATCTGGTCGATGTCGCTATCGTAGCCGTCGTAAGCGTAGGCATTGCTGACGGGTCGCTCTTCATCTACGTATTGGGCGCGACTTTTAGCTTGGGCTGTGGTTGCTCCCCGCAGCTTAATGCTTTCGGCTGCAAAAAATATGGCTGCACCGGTCAGCAGAAACTGACCGAATGCCAGAATCGGATCGAGCCGCCATCCTTGAAATAACAGAATACCGCCGCACAGCAGGCCCACTGCTGCAAAGAAAATATCGTGGTCTCGGGCTAGTTTGGGACGCCACGATCGCAGAAAGTACAGTCCTGCCCCTGCCACTGCTAGGATGATCCCTAACAGGCTGCTCCAGTTCAATCCTAAATTGACCATTAGCCTATCTCCTATGTCTGTCCTATGTTAGCGAGTTAAATTTTACATCTATCATTAAGTCTGTTATCCCGACTGTGCTTTCTGGGGCAGCGTCCGGTCAGGCTTTCAGAAGAGGTTCGCGAACCATATAATAATGAGTTTAACGGGAAAAAACCTCAGCTTGGCCGTCAACCGAAGGTTTTGCCTTCACAGTTGCTGGTAGCCGAGGTTTCGCTCGCAGGAAAATGCCCGACGTGCAGCCGACAATTGACTTGCAGCGCCTGACTTCAAGCCCCGCAGACTTTTTAGGTGCGCTTGATTTTGTCTTTTTGGCTGATGAAGATCAGGGCGATCGTTGCTGGAATCACTACTACCGCCACGCCCACCAGCAGGCTGTACAAAAAGTTCGCGAGTGAAGGAGTCATAGATTCAAGACCTTTGTTACAACAATTTGATTTTTATTAATTTTATACGTTCGATCGCACCTGTGAAACGGTTAAAATTATGAAAAGGTGACTTAACAAAACTTAAGATTTCGAGATAAGACCCATGACTGGTATTACCGTTGCAAGTTGGATTCTGGGCTCTGTCCTGGTGCTGATGACTTTGCTATTTATTTTTCGGATCGTCCTGACTTGGTATCCCCAGGTGAATCTGAGCAAGCTGCCGTTGAGTCTGATTGCTTGGCCGACGGAACCTTTTTTAGCCGTAACTAGAAAGATTGTACCGCCGATCGGCGGAGTGGACATTACGCCGATTATTTGGGTCGGCATCTGTAGCTTGCTGCGCGAAATGCTTCTGGGCCAGCAAGGCATCCTGACGATGATGATGTAAGTCATGGGGCATCGGGCTCCGTGGGCTCCGTGGGCATCGGGAAGAAGGCCCGCGCAGGGCTCCGTGGCCCGCGCAGGGCATGGGGCTCCGCGGGCATGGGGAAGAAGGTCTGCGCAGGGCTCCGTGGCCCGCGCAGGGCATGGATTAGTTGCCACCAACTGCCTACTGCCTATTGCCCCATGCCTACTGACTACTGACTAATGACTGCTAACCATTTTGGTTCATGAACTGTTCCACGAAATTCGTGTAAACCTCGCCGCTGAGAAACTCGGGGGAATCGAGGATTTTTTGGTGGAAGCTGAGGGTGGTGGGGACGCCGGTGATGGCGCATTCTCGCAATGCCCGTTTCATCCTGCGGATGGCTGTCGGTCGATCGCGCCCCCATACAATTACCTTACCGATTAAAGAATCGTAGTAAGCAGGTATTTCGTAATCGGTGTAAACGTGAGAGTCCATCCGCACGCCAGGGCCGCCGGGAGGCAAATAACCGCTGATTCTGCCGGGGTGGGGTCGGAAATTGCGATCGGGGTCTTCAGCATTGATCCGGCACTCGATCGCGTGGCCGCTGAGAACTACTTGATTTTGCTTGATTTGCAGTTTTTCACCTTGGGCGATCCGAATTTGTTCGGCAATCAAATCGAGGCCTGTAATCATCTCCGTCACGGGATGTTCTACTTGAATCCGGGTGTTCATTTCCATGAAGTAGAACTTGCCCGATTTGTCAAGCAGAAATTCCACAGTGCCCGCACCGGTGTAGTTGATGGATTTGGCAGCGGCGACGGCGGCGTGACCCATTTGTTCTCGCAGTTTGGGCGTGAGGGCGGGACTCGGGGCTTCTTCCAGGAGTTTTTGGTGCCGGCGCTGAATCGAACAGTCTCTCTCGCCTAGGTAGATGACATTACCGTAGTTGTCGGCGAGGATTTGGATTTCGATGTGGCGGGGTCTTTCGATGAATTTTTCGAGGTAAAGTCCGGGGTTGCCGAAGGCTGCATCGGCTTCGCCTTGGGCAGCACTGAAGAGTTTGGGGAGTTCCGATGGTTCTCTGACTAGCCTCATGCCGCGGCCTCCGCCGCCGGCGGTGGCTTTGATCATCACGGGATAGCCGATGTCGCGCGCTACTGACAAAGCCTCCTGTTCATCTGCCAGCAATCCGCCGCTACCGGGAACTGTCGGGACTTTCACCCGCTGCATAGTTTCTTTGGCAGTGGATTTGTCGCCCATCGCCCGCATCGCTGCCGGAGACGGGCCGATGAAGGTAATTTGATGGTCGGCACAAATTTCGGCAAATCGGGCGTTTTCGGCGAGGAAGCCGTAACCCGGGTGAATGGCTGCGGCGTTGCGGGTCAGGGCAGCCGAGATAATGTTGGGGATATTTAAATAGCTTTTGCTGCTGGTGGGGGGGCCGATGCAAACGGCTTCGTCTGCCAATTGGACGTGCAGGGCGTGTTTATCTACGGTGGAGTGAACGGCGACCGTGGCAATCCCCATTTCCTCGCAGGTGCGCAGTATGCGGAGAGCTATTTCTCCCCGATTAGCGATTAAAATTTTCGAGAACCCCATCTTCGCTGCTTAATTCACTCAATATTCTGTACAATAATGCCTTTCGGTATGTTCTGGATAATCGTTTTGCAGAAATTGTTCACAAAAATTTATTTTACATTTTGCTGGTAGTTGTGCTATCGTTGTAAATCGGCGGTGCAAAAGGGAACAGTCGCAAGTTCAAGGTCAAAGATTTCACAGGCGTGAATCTTTAACTCGCAACCCAAAACTCCCCGAGAATTGCCAGAAAGAGCGGATGTGGCGGAATTGGTATACGCGCACGCTTGAGGTGCGTGTGGCATTATGTCCTTGCGAGTTCGAGTCTCGCCATCCGCATTGAATATATAAAACAACTGTTGACAGTTTTGGCTGTCGGCAGTTGTTTTGTATTGAGTGGTTTTTCTAGAAAGTCGATCGAGTACCGTAGGGTGCGTCGCCATCAGATATCCTGAAGTCCGATCGAACTTCTGACAGCTCCGCACCATACAAAATACTGTTTAACTGTCGATCGACAATTGTGTTTGTATGGGCACGCTGAGTTCATTTACGCACAGCGCATTTACGAAAACAATTGTATGTGGGACTGCGGGCATTAAGCGACGCAGTGCATTCAAGTAAGATTCGGCATCGGGGCGACGACTAAAACGGGCGACTGTTAACCGCTGACAGTTTGGGAGTGGGCGAATTATACACCAAGGTTTAAGTCGATCGCGATAAGTGAGTTCTTTTGGTATCATAGGAAAATCCTTTCCACGCAAGTGGATGGTTAGAGAGGCGATTGCCCTTGATTTATCAGGTCTGAGGGCGATCGTCTTTGTGATTACAAATATTAAACGATAGATACTTATCGTTTGTCAAGTAGAATGGGGTTAGTTAGGTTCCGAATCCGAGAGTTTGCTGACGAAAAAGGATGGACGCTAAAGGATGTTGCCGATCGATCGGAGGTTCCGTACAGCACAGTCAGGCACTATGCTCGTTCAGAAGGGCTGGCCACGGTTGATATCACATCAATTCAAAAAATAGCTCGCACCCTCGATGTTTTGATTGAGGAATTAATGGAAGTTGTCAAAGAGTGAACTAACTAATCAGTAAGTTGCGAGGATATGACTGCGAAAACAATTACCGATATCGAACTTCCGATTTTTTGGGAAGTAGGGAAACTTGTGTGCACAAACAAATACACTTTATGACAAAATAATAATTACTCATTTAATCGATCGCAATTATCCCAATGACTACCGTTACCCAAGCAGAAATTGAGCAGTATCGCTCCCAATTACAAGAATATCCCGATGCTCTAAAAGCTCTTGATGTACTTGAAGAGTGTGAAGGCGAGTTAGAATATGCAGCCGAAACCTTAGCAATTAAGTCAGGAGAATTAGAAAACGAGCTAGATGAAAAAGACCGAAATGAGCCTAGCTGGTTAGAAAAATCAGCCGAGAAATTACGTCCTCATATTTGTACGCAAGCCTTTAAAGACGTATTGAGTCAAGGTTTTGCTGTTGCATTGGGTTCGCTAATAACTGCTGGCGTTTACCCAGGAGTACCATTAACACTGGTACTTATTTACATAAGCACGAAAAATTTGGACAATTTTTGTCAGGATTGCTCAACGCCGATCGCAGTGAAGCCAGCCCAGTAATGAGGTTCAGCAAAAGGAAACGGCTTGCGGTTCAGTGCGCCATCCAGAGGAGCATTAACAAAGCGTGTGCGTTCTTTTTTGGGCAACAGTTTAAATGTTCGATCGATTTGCGGTTTGAGGCATTTTAATAATGCTTCAAGCCCCTCTGAGGTCAGATTCCGCAGCCATTGTTGTGCCTCATTGAGAGCAGTAACCGTTGATAGAGTTTCTAGGTTTTCATAGAACCGAATCAGTAACAAAGTGCTGGCGAGTTCATCCACTTTCCAAAGGGTACTGACCATACTAGGGCTACCTGCTAAGAGAAATCCGAAAGGTAAGCCAATATATTCATCGCTGGTTCTGGATTCTGTCAATCCCGTTTCGCAGGCGGAGAGAGTGACAAGACGACATTGATTTAGGTCAAGATTAAAGATTTCCAACAGTGTCAAACGTTCTTTATTGGCGAATACCAGGGATGATTCCAAAGGCGAGTCAGGCTCGAACTTGCCGTGACAACCGAAATGGGCGCAGTTGGCAAAGCTGAGTTTCGCGTTTAGAATGGCGTTCTTATTAGCATCATCTTTTGCCAAGAAATCATTAGATTTGAATTTGTCACGGATGTTAGCGGCTTGCAGTTCAAGTAAGTAGCGGTCTTTGGTAGGATTAGCAATAGCAAATAGGTGAGAAAAATTAGGGCGTTGTCGCTGTTTCGCCTGTTGCAGTAGTTGGCAACTGGGGGCATAGCTGACTCCACCAGGGAATAAGTCGAGAAGGCACGATTCGGATTTGGACAGGGATACAGTGATAGAAGAATCGATTTGATCGGTGCATCCGCTTTCAAAATCCCTTTCGTGGGAGATTGGCAACGCATGAAGGGGGAAAAGATGCAGGAAGCGATGGGGAATTAAGATCAGTCGATCGCACGGTTTCGGAATATTCTTTAAAATCTCATCAAGATGCAAAATCTCAGCTAGGTTTTGGAGGCGGGAGGCTAGTTTTTGCTTCCATTGGGGTTTGATCTCTTTGTACTCTTTCCGATACTCGTTATCCCAATTTACCAAGGCTTGAAAGTCGGCTGTTGAAGATTGCCAGATTATTGGTGTTGGGGATTGCGGGGTGATGATGAAAGTTAGAAATTTATCGCCTATGATGTACCACTCAACAATAGCGGTGTTTTCACCTGTCAGAGTTTGAATGTCTTTGTAGAGGATGGGCTTAACTTTTTGGGTTAGGCTAAAATCAGGATCAATTGATGTAATTTCATGAGCAATCAATTCATCGAGTTGTTTACGCAATTTGGTGAGATGAGTAGAATCGTGGCTAGTGGTTAGGCTGTCGATTTGGAGGCTGCGTTCTCCCAATATTCTGCCACCATTACTGTTACGGTTTATCTGTTCGATTTCCAGTTGTCGCTGTTCGGCCTCAATTTCTCGACGCAGCCGCGAGAGTTCGTTGAGAACGGTTTCGGGAATATCGCCTTTAGGTTTGATGTCACGGTTGGCAAAGAGTTCTACAAGGTTGCGGGCTTTGCTGCGTTCGGCATATTCCACAGCTTCGGTGTAGCGTTGCAGTTCGATGCAAACTTCTACCATGCCCAGATAGAGTTGATTCCATTCTTCGGCTAATTTCTGTTTGGTTTCATCCCCAGATTGAATCTCACCCCGTAAAAATTCTACTGTTTCAATCGCTGGGGCATAGGTATCATAGGCTAGTTGCCACTGCTGGTTGGTTCGGTAAAGATTACCTAAATTAAACAAAGTTTTTGCATGATTTTGTGGGAAAGCTTCGCGGGTACGAATTGAAAGTGCATCTCGGTAACAAAGGATCGCCCGTTCCAGATTTTCGGCATCGGAACCGCTGATTCTGTCACTGTAGGTCATAGCTAAGTTATTTTGAGTCATTGCCCAATCTTCGGGGAAATCCTCACGGGTACGAACTGTTAAAGCAGCCTCATAAAACTCGATCGCCCTCTCCAGATTATCCGCCCGCGAACCTTTGATTGTGTTACTGTAGGCATTAGCTAGGTTGTTTTGAGTATCGGCCCATTTTTCAGGGAAATCCTCAAAGGTACGAACTGTTAAAGCACCCTCAAAAAAGCCGATCGCCCGTTCCAGATTATCCGCCCGCGAACCCTTGATTCTGTCACTGTAGGTCATAGCTAAGTTATTTTGAGTATCGGCCCATTGTTCAGGGAAATCCTCAAAGGTACGAACTGTTAAAGCACCCTCAAAAAAGCCGATCGCCCGCTCCAGATTATCCGCCCGCGAACCCTTGATTCTGTCGCTGTAGGCATTACCTAGGTTATTTTGAGTTATTGCCCAATCTGCTGGGAAATCCTCCAGGTTATAAACTGTTAAAGTAGCCTGAAAGAAGCCGATCGCCCGCTCCAGATTATCCGCCCGCGAACCGTTGATTCTGTTTCTGTAGGCATTACCTAGATTATTTGGAGTCATTGCCCATTTTTCGCGAAAATCCGCAAAGGTATAAACTGTTAAAGCAGCCTCATAAAACTCGATCGCCCGTTCCAGATTATCCGCCCGCGAACCGTTGATTCTGTCTCTATACGCATTAGCTAGGTTATGTTGAGTCGCGGCCCATTTTTCAGGGAAATCCTCACGGGTAAGAACTGTTAAAGCAGCCTGAAAGAAGCCGATCGCCCGTTCCAGATTATCCGCCCGCGAACCTTTGATTCTGTGAGTATACGCAGCAGCTAGGTTATTTTGAGTTTGAGCACACTTTTCGCTCCCCGGTTCCCGATTATTTAAAACTATTTGATAACCAGTAATTGCTATTTCAATATTATTTGTTCTCTTCCCACCGGGAAAGTTACTAATATGAATACTTAAATTTCCGCTGTCACGGAGAATTAACTCAATTGCTTCTGGATGTTTGGCAATTAAATTCTCAGCCACTTCCTGTAAAATTTCGGCAAAATTAGCATTGAGGAGATGTTGCCGTTTACGGAGAATGGAGTAAATTACTTTAATATTGCTACTGCTAGGTTCGGCTTGCAATAATTCTAGGATAAAGTTTTCATACTCTTGTGAATTTTCAATTTCAGAGTTATCGCGCTCTCCGTCATCGTTCGTACCCAAAAAATTAGCGATTTGAGTTGCCGTTTGTAATAAAAAAGTAGCGGCATTTTATTGATTATTTTCGGAGAATTGGGCTACAACAGCTACCATCGTCTGCACTAACTCAGCATCCACCAATTCCAAGTTTGCATTCAAGATTTGATTTTCTTCGCCGTTGGGGCAATTCAGGAGTGTCTCAATCAATTGCTGATAAGCTTGGGTGCGGGTTTCTTCCATTGTGGGGAGTTGTGAATAACACCGATGTTTATTTTACCATCATTCGATGAGTGGCCAGAAACCGGGTTTTTTCGAGAATATTTCGTTACAGGCGAAGAGATGGGAAAAAACCCGGTTTCTAAAGATTGTGCGCGAGTAGGTGGCCAGAAACCGGGTTTTTGCGAGAATATTTGGTTACAGGCGAAGAGATGGGAAAAAACTCGGTTTCTAAAGATTGTGCGCGAGTAGCCAGAAACCTCGGTTAGCCCCATAGTCCGCCAGGGGTTGAAACCCCTGTCTCATAGCAAAAGTCCTCTTAAGAGGACTAAAGATTTTTTGATTTTTATCTAAGCTTTTCAGTCGGTTTCAACCGACTTTCGCTATTAGCCAGGGGTTGAAACCCCTGGCGGATGTGGCAACACCCCTAGAGTGCAAGCAACATAGGAAAAAACCCGGTTTCTTCTTCTAATTTTGCGCTAATTCTGGCGGCCGGCCCATCAAGCCTGTCATCAGCCGCAAGGCTAAAAACCTAACTGGGGTAATTGTCCGCAAACACCACAATCCAAAGCGGCGAAATGCGACTATTGGCAGCCAAGTATTGGAAAATAATCTGTCTAGGAAATCGGTAAATCCTAATACGATTAAATTCTCTTTTTTGCGCCAGTTGTGATACCTTTTTAATACTCGCAAATCGCCGATGTCTTCGCCTTTTTGGTGCGCTTGCTGCAAGATTTGGGCGATCGCCCCAGCGTCTCGAATGCCCATATTTAATCCCTGGCCGCCGACGGGATGGCAGCAGTGGGCGGCGTCGCCAATTAGTGCTAATCTGGGCAAAACGTAGCGATCGCTCTGCATTAACTGCACCGGAAACAAAAAGCGATCGCTCTCCAATTCCAAACGCCCCAAAAGCCCGCCCGTGCGCTGTTCCAACAAAGTCAAAAACTCTGTTTCATCCATTTGTTGCAAAGCTTTTGCTTCCGCGTGCGGTGCTGTCCAAACTACTTGACAGCGGTTCCCCGGTAATGGTAAGACTCCCATCGGGCCGCTCGGCCAAAAGCGCTCAAAAGCGATATCGTTGTGCGGTTTTTCTGCTTTAATGGTGATAGCAACGCAGGATTGCCAGTATTTCCAGCCGCGAGTGCTGATGTTGGCTTCGGTGCGGATGCGCGATCGCGAACCGTCGGCGGCGACTAATAATTTGGTGCGAATTGTCCGAGTTTCGCCGTGTTGTTTAACTTCTATTTCGGCGCAATTAGTTAAATATTTTACTTCGACTACTTCCGCCGGACAAACCCAACTGAAATTCGGGTTTTTTGCCAAAGATTCTTGCAAAGCTGACAGCATGACTCCGTGCTCGCCAACGTAACCTAAAGCTGCTTTTGGTACGGGCAATTTGCCAGTATTTCCCAAATCCGGGCGGTGGAATTCGACGACGCCTGGATAGTCGCCGTCGCAGAGGCTAATTTGCTCGAAGGTGGTGATTTGCGGCAAGATTTGCTGCCACACGCCGATACCTTCTAAGATCATTCCCGATAGCAGGGTGATTGCATAGGCTTGTTTTTTGGCTGCGACGGCGGCGGGGAGTTGGGTTTCAATTATAGCGATTTTCAATCCAGAATCTTTTAAAGCGCTGGCTAAGGTGGCCCCGACTATGCCGCCTCCGACGATGGCTATGTCAAAGTCGAGTGTCGGTGTTTGCGTGGAGGCTGCGGTTGGAGAAAGTTGGTTTACAGGCATTTTCAAGGGATTTATTTAAGTCAGTAAGAATATTTACTCTCCTATTGTAAAGAATTATTTCGATTTTGGGCGATCGAGCGACGGAGACGGGAGATGGGGAGACGGGGAGATGGGGAGACGTTGAGAAATTTATGATTAATGACAACCATCAACCATCAACTGCCCACTATCAACTGCTAACTCCCCACTATCAACTGCCAACTGCCAACTGTCAACTGTCAACTGTCAACTGTCAACTGTCAACTGTCAACTGTCTAATGACTGCTGACCATTTCCTTTGTGTTTTCCGCAGCCAGCGCTGATATTTTCTGGGAAATAGGAATCTCTATGACAAACTCTGCACCTTCCCCGGGCGCGGAAACACACTGCAATTTACCTCCGTGTTTTTCAACTATAATCTGATAGCTGATTGACAGTCCCAAGCCTGTTCCTTTGCCGACGGGTTTAGTAGTAAAAAATGGGTCGAACAACTTGTGAATAACTTCTTGATTGATTCCCCTCCCGTTGTCGGCAATCCGAATTGTTAATGTGTCTGAATTCGCACTGGTGCTAATCCGAATTGTGTTGCGGCGAAAAGAGATTTCATTTGAAGAATGATTGCTGTTGTACTCTTCGAGGGCGTCGATCGCATTTGCTAACAGATTCATAAATACTTGATTGAGCTGACCTGCATAGCACTCGACTTTTGGGAAGTTGCCGTATTCTTTGATAATCTCGATCGCCGGACGAACTGCATTAGCTTTGAGCTTGTGCTGCAAAATTACCAAAGTGCTTTCGATTCCTTCGTGAATGTCAACGAGCTTCATCTGCGATTCGTCGAGTCGGGAAAAGTTGCGCAAGGATACAACTAAGTCGCGGATGCGATCGGCTCCTACTTTCATTGATTCCAAAATCTTCGTAAAGTCTTCCATTAAAAAATCGATTTCAATATCTTCGGCTGCTTCTACAATTTCCGGGACGGGATTTGGGTATTTTTCCTGGTAAAGGTGGAGCAAACCGAGCAAGTCTGTGGCGTATTGGCTGGCGTGGGTGATGTTGCCGTAGATGAAGTTAATCGGATTGTTAATTTCGTGGGCGACGCCGGCGACTAGCTGCCCGAGAGAAGAGATTTTTTCGGTTTGGATTAGTTGAGCTTGAGCTTGGTGCAACTCGCGGACAGCTTTTTCGAGTTGGGCTGCTTGCTGGCGATACTGTGCGGCTGACTGTTCCATCGCTGCCAAAACTTGCACTCGATCGCTAATATCGATGTGAGCGCCCACCCACTCGCGAACGCTGCCGTCGCCTGCCAAAACGGGGACGGCACGCACCCAGAAGTGTCTGTAGCTGCCGTCTGCGGCCCGCAAGCGGTGCTCGACTTCGTAGAGACTTTTTGTTTCTACGGCGCGCATCCAAGCTTGCGCCGTTATCGGGCGATCGTCTGGGTGAATTGCCGAAACCCAGTTGTCTGTAGCTTCCTCCAAACTTTGACCTGTATATGCCATCCAGTCGATCGGCGCGATCGGCTTTCCCTGGGCGTCTGTCATCCATACCAGTTGCGCGGTGGCGATTGCCAGCGATCGGTATCTTTCCTCACTCAGACGCACAAATTCTTCCGCTTGCCGGCTCGCTGTCACGTCGCGCAAAATTGCTGTGAATATGATTTCGCCTGCAACTTCGAGTTTGGAAATAGAAGCTTCGGCGGGAAATTCCGTACCGTCTCGGCGGCGGGCGAAAATTTCTTTGCGGTTGCTCATTTTTCGGGCTTGTTTAACGCCTCCGCCGAAATTGCTGACGAGGTGGCTGTGAGAGGCGGCAAAAGCTTCGGGTAACAGCAGGCTCAGGGATTGCCCCATCGCCTCCGCAGCAGTCCACCCGAAAATCCGTTCTGCACCTTGGTTGAACATGATAATTTTTTGGTTTGCATCTACCGAAATAATTGCGTCGTCGGCAATTTCTACGATGCCGGCGAAGCGAGCTTGAGACAGTTGCAGCGCTTGCTCAGTTTGTTTGCGATCGCTGATGTTGCGGGCGATCGTTGAAATGTATGCGAGTTTGCCGTCCGGTGCGGAGTGGGAGATGATGACTTGGCTGACGGGAATTTCGAGTCCCGATTTTGACACAAAGGCTGTTTCTCCGCTCCAAAAGCCACCGGAAATAGCGGTGGCGATCGCTTGATTCAAAGTGCTGCGGGCTGACGCTGCCGTGAATTCTGCAACTTGTCGGTTGGATATATCTTCGTTTTCGTCTATACCCACCATTTTTCGACCTGCTTTGTTGATGTAAATGGGGCGTCCTTCGAGGTCGCAGATACCTACAAAATCCGGCGTTGCTTCCAGAATTGCTGCCAGATTGCTTTTGGCGATTTCGGCTTGTTTGCGATCGGTAATATCCCGCGCGATGCTAACTATACCGCTGATATTTCCTTGCCCGTCTCGGTAAGCGTTTTTTGTCGAAAGAAATGTCCGCAATATTCCTTTAACCGGAAGTTCTTCTTCCATCACTTGCGTTTTTCCGGCTGTCACGATTTCGCGATCGGTTTTGGTAATATTGGCCGCAATTTCCGGCGGAAATAACTCGCTGTCATCTCTGCCGATAATTTCATCAAAAGACTTGCCAATTATCGTAGTTCCCGCAGCGTTGAGCATCATGTAGCAGCCGTGAATATCTTTGACAAATAGGGCGGTCGGCGTACTGTTGATGACTGTGAGCAACAGGTTGTAGTTTTTTTGGAGCGCCTGCTCTGTTGCTTGAGAGTCGCGAATTTGCTGCTGCAATTGCTCGTTGGCCAGTTGTAGTTGGAGAGTCCGTCGATCGACTTGAGTTTCTAAGTCGGATTTAGCTTTTCTTAGCCCCAGTTCGGCTCGATAGCGCTTTCGGTCTGCGGTGCAGAGAGTTTTCGCATTCTGCCAAATCAGAACTGTAAAAATAATTACGTTCAATACGCTTAACAGCGATATTCCTACCTCCGGCGCGTAGGCTTGCAACCGCTCTCCAGACATGATGAAATAACCGACTAAAGGCGGGATAATTATTGCCTGCGGCAACAAGCGCCTCGCCATGATGCCGCCCGCGCGATCGCTCGCAATTACTGCTATCAATCCTCGCTCTGGATTTGCAAATAAAATGCCGAGGCTCAGCAACATAAATGCGGCGGCGGTGTGCAAAGCCATTCCTGTCTGAGTGCCAATTGTGTAAAAGAAAGCTTGGCCGTAGATGTAGCCTATAAAACCCAGAAATGCAATTAAAAATGCACAACAGCTTAAGATTTGAACCCGCAGGTATTTGGGGCGGCGTACTGACAGCAGCAGCAAGGCAGAACCCAGCAATAAAAAAGCAGCAGCAGTATTCGGCGCCATGCGTCCCGGTGCTGATAGGGCGGTCAAGGTGGAACTGTCTTTAAATAGCAATTGGTCGATGCCTAAGTCTACATTAAAGCTATATTGAAATAGGGTGAGGAGGCTAATTAATATAATTAAATATGAGACGCTAAAAATTAAAATTTTATCTATTTTTTGATGCTTTATTGTTGTTAATTCGGCGCGCCTGCGCTGTTGGAGCAACAGAGAGAATCCGCCCAAAATAAAGCAGATTGCTGTATTGGCTTTCATGCTCGCGAGTCCGGGCAGAATGCTCTTTAATAGTTGCAGGTCGAAGATCCAACCTAAAATGACTGTACAGCCGATCGCGATTACTGCAATACCAGCTTTTTTGGAAAAAGACTGAAGCGCAATAATTGGGGTTGAGGGCGGCTGCACTTGTTGTGCTCGTTGAAAAAATTCCAATTTTTCGCTCTCTCAAATTATGTGGGTTTCTACGTATCGAAGGTAACAATAAACACTGTACTTATATTATTGCCAGCTATACAAAGCTGCTTAAGATATTGTTAAACCTGCATACTATAAAATACTAATTATTGTATCTAACTTGAGACAGAGCGTCAACAGAATTTAGAAGGCTAGAGATGTAGAAGGCATTCGTCAGAATTCAAGATTTTTTTTTGATTGTTAGTTAAAACAAAAAATTCCTTGTTTGTTGTTGCTTGTTCCTGATGCGTTCAAGCTGGGAAAGAGTGCGCGGGGCGAAGCTATCGGGTTCCCCTACGGGGTTCGGTGAAGGGTAGGGAATCGCCCGATTTATCCGCATGGTTGAGTGTTTGTACTCGATCGTTTGAGGGGTAACGGTAGCGGATTGTGCGATCGTCTCCGTTGGCGCAGCCCCCGTAGGGGCGGGCTCCGGTAACGGCACAAAAAATAAGACGGGCGCGGTTTCAACCGCTACTACACAAACTTTCGTCCGCGCAACGCGAGACTCAAGAGGGGGTATTAAAGCCAGATTTGGTATCAAATCTCAAATCAATGGTGCTGGGTTTAGTTCCTCAACTAATGACCAATGACCAATGACCAATGACCAATGACCAATGACCAATGACCAATGACCAATGACCAATGACCAATGACTAATGACCAATGACCAATGACTACTGACTAATGACTACTGACTAATGACTACTGACTTCCAAGTTTTTAAGTGCTTGCAAAGCTTCGGTTGCTGACGGGTAACGCTGGGGGAAATGGTACAGCACCATCTGGTCTAAAACCCTAGCAAACTCCGGGGTAACAGTTGCATTTTTATGCCAGATGAGATTGCCTAAATTATCGAGTTTGAGTTGTTTCGGGCGCATCCCTGTCAAGGCTTGAATCCCGATGATCCCGACAGAATAGATGTCGCTGCAAAATTTCGGCGAACCGATGGCTTGTTCGGGGGGGATGTACTCTTGCTGGGTGCCACCGCCGCGCGATTGGGTTTGGCTGTTGCTGTTTTGCGAGGTGTTGATTTCTTTAACAGCCCCAAAGTCAATTAATACAATCTTGCCGTCTGATGCGCGCATGATTAAGTTTTGAGGGTGCAAATCGCGGTGAATTACATTTTGTTTGTGAACAAAAACCAGCACTTCTAAGATATCTTTCAACAAGGCAATAACTTGATGTTCTTCCCAGGGTTGACCTTCGATGAGTTCTTGATAAATGGGTTGCCCTTCGATGAATTGATAGACTAAATAAAAATATCCATCTTCTTCAAATCGAGCTAACAATTCTGGTATGCGATCGTTTTGGCCCAAGCGATATAACACCCGCGTTTCTATATCGAATAGCTTGCTGGTTTTCTCTGATTGGCTTTTCAGGCGCTTGACGAGGCACAAAGGTCGATCGGGCAAATTTTCATCTTCAGCCAGATACGTATCGCTGTACTCGGTGCTCACCAAGTGTTCTCGGATTCGGTAACGCATCCGCAGCAGCTTTTCCAAGGGCGGATAGACAGGAGGTTTAGGGGGTTCTGTGCCTTTTTGTAATCTCATCATGCTGTCCCAAAGATTTGCTCCGACTACTTTTTCTTCTAGTTCAATAATTCCTGCTTGCTTCAGTACCTTGGTGAGGTCTTTCCACAAGTTGTAGCCGACAACGCGCCCCAGGGTGCCCACTGCGTAGTAGCGGGCGATCGGATCGTTTTCCTTAATTTCTTTGTAGGTCAAACCCTCTACAACGCCTCGAATTATCGCCTTTTGCAACGGCTTTAGGCGTTTTTGGGTTTGTTCGTATACCAGATTGTCCAAACAAATGATTGCTTCTTCTACCGTCATAGTTTTTTCTACCGTCATAGTCTTAGGGCTTAAGTTACTTGTCCAGCAACTACAGGTTTTGTTCTTGTATTTATGTTATAGACGGTTTGGTTGAATTTTACTAGGTTTTAAAAATTGAAATATATCTTCATGAATATGACTTTTAGGAAACTAAAATTATGACTTTTATGAACTTGATTGACTTGACAAATGGTTGAGATATGAGTGCAAATTCACCGATTTTAAGTGGTGGTTGCAAATAAATATTAGATGGGGAGGAGCGATCGCAGTGTCGATCGCCCGCTGTGGGATTGCTGCGCGAGCGAGCGAGTAATGACAACAGGATTCACCCGCCCGCGTCCACAAACCGGGTTTTCGATCGAGATTGAAGGTGTTGGGCAAATATTGGGGTTAAAAAACGCGGTTTCTAGGTATCTGTGCGTCTATAACAAGACTATTACAGCATTCTCAGTAAAAACAAACCGATAATCACTCGCAGCGCCGGCTCTGAGATTGCTGCGCTAACAGGTTGCGATGAGAGTTACAGCAATCTCAGTAAAAACCAACCGCGAATCGGTGCGATCGCAGATTTTGAGATTGCTGCGCGAGCGAGCAATGACAATTACAGCATTTTGAGTATCAAGAAAACGCTTAATTTTTAATCTTGTTCACGTAGCCCCACAAACTGTAATCGCGGCTCAGCCAACCCCGGAAAAAAGCCATTTGACTCGGATCTTCCTGCACTCGTTTGTAGCGGTAAATAATCCGTTCGTTAATCATTTGCAGCGCCGTATTTTTGTTGTTGGCAGCTTTCAGCGCATCCCTCGTGCGCGCATCAAAAACACCAGTTTGCGGCAATCCCAAGGCTTGCTGCAAAAATGTAATAGAATTGTTAATACCAAAATTAACAGCAGTGTCAAACATGACGATCGCCAAAGCAGGCTGCATCGTGTCCGAAAGGCTCGAATCCCAGTAATATTTATAAATTTCTAGGAGCTCTGCTTCCGACATCTGCGTCACGTCGAGGGGCGGCAGCCCGCGACTGTAGCGGTAGGAGTTGTATTCCGTTTGCAGGATGCCCCGATAAGTTCTGCCGCCCTTATCTGCGGGGTGATTGCTGAATCCGCCCTCAAAATATAAGGTGAAATAAAGCGCTGTTTGAAATACTCGCTGCCGAAAGTCGGCTGTCTGCTTTTGTGCGAGAGTCTTTTGGGCAAAGGGCAAGGGGATTGCTAAAGCTAACAAGAGTATCCCCAGCAGGAGGTTTGGTTTCCACTTGATGTGATGTTGGCGCTGTGTCGTTTGCTTGTCGCTCATAAATTCTCTGTGACGATCGCCCGTAATTCCGCTAAAACTGCTACTCTGCAAATTAATCTAGATTCAACCTTTAACTTGATAGCACAGATAGGCCGCCAAATGAATTCCGATTTTCGCAACCAATCCGAAACACCCCAATTAGAAGATGCTGCATCGCTGACTGTCGTTGCAGAAATGTATTACTCTGAAGGCAATTTAGCAGCCGCCGTCGCTGCTTGTCGCCGTGCTCTGGAATTGCAACCGGATTGGGCGGCGGCTTACGTGACAATGGGTAACGTGCAGCAAGCAAGCGGGCAAATTGAGGAAGCGATGCGCTTTTATTCCGAGGCGATCGCCCTGAATCCCGATTTTGCTGAGGCGTATGCTAATTTGGGCAGTATGCTATACAAACAAGGGCATTTCGTGGAGGCGATTGTTAATTACCAAAAGGCGATCGAACTCAAACCAACTTTGGCTGCTGCTTACTGGAATTTGGCAGGGGCACTGAAGCAGCAGGGGCAACCGGATGCAGCGTCCGCATACGAGCAAAAAGCTCTCGAACTCAATCCCCATCTGGCTCAGGTAGATTTTCACATAAATTTAGGCGATCGATTAGCGCGGCAGGGGAAGTTAGATGAGGCTGTGGCTGCATGGCAGCGGGCGATCGCTTTCAAACCCGATTTACCCGAAGCATACTGTCAAATTGGCCGAGTTTTGCGCCACCAGGGCAAATTTAAAGACGCCATACCCAACCTTCAAAAAGCCCTAGAAATTAAACCCGATTTTATTTCGGCACACCAGCATTTGTGCGCCATCCTCAGAGATACTAGCGATTTAGCCGCAGCGCGGCAAGCCGTTCACACATACAGCCAAATGTGTGCCGAAACCGATCCGATTATGACGGCGATTTACTTCGTCAGCACCTATCAAGTCTCGGGATTGAATCAAATTGCGGGCGATCGATTTTTAGAACTAGAATCGTACTTGGAGCAAAACTTAGAAACCGCTAGCTCCGTGGAAATTAAATCGCTTTATGCAAACTTCTTATTCAGCACGCCCTATGTGCGAGATGACTTGGCAGCCAACTCCCAACTTTACAGATTAATTGCCCAAAAGTACATCGACAAATGTATCAAACCTAATTTTTCTCAACCTGCAAATTACAGTTTAAAACCAAAAGCCCCAGCCAGCAAATTAAAAATCGGATTTTTATCCAATCACTTCAGCCGCCATTCTGTAGGTTGGTGCAGCGCTGACATCATTCGCGAATTGTCCGACTTCACACCCAATTTGTATCTGTACGCTTCCGAAAGAATTGTGCCGGACGATCGCACTCAGCAATTTGAAAGTTTGGGAAAACTGACTTTTCCGCAAACTTACCCGAACGGACTTGCTAATTCCGCAGAAATTATCGCCCAAATTCAGCAAGATGAATTGAACGTTTTAGTCGATTTAGATTCTCTCAGCGTACCAGTTCACGCTGACATTCTCTACCAAAAACCCGCGCCTGTTTGTGTTTCTTGGCTCGGATTTGATGCGCCTTACATATCCTCGGAAAATTACTTTCTTACAGACTGGCACTCGCACCCAACCGGGCGCGAAAAATATTATGACGAGCAGCTAATTAGGATGCCGGATTCTTTTGTAGCGGTGTCAGGTTTTCAGAGGTATGGAGTAGATCCGGTGGCATTGAGAAAGTCGCATCGGATCGGTTTGGATCAGATAGTTTACCTGTGCGTCGCTCCCGGCAGAAAATTTAATGCCGACTTAGTAAAAGCACAAATTGCGATTCTAAAACAAGTGCCGAACAGTATCTTAATTCACAAAGGTTTAGGCGATGCTGCGGTGTTTGAGGCTGCGTATCACCAAGCTTGCGAAGCTGAAGGAGTCGGCCGGCACCGAATTAAGTTTTTGCCGAGGTATGCTACGGAGGAAGAGCACAGAATTGTCTATTTGCTGGCAGATGTTTTGTTAGATTCTTATCCTTACAATGGAGGTACTCACACTTTAGAGGCTTTGTGGTTTAATTTGCCTGTGGTGACTCGCACCGGAGAGCAGTTTTTGTCGAGGATGGGTTATTCGTTTTTACAGGCTTTGGGAATTGAAACTGGTGCGGCTTGGTCTTGGGCGGAATATGTGGATTTGGGTGTAAAGTTGGGTAAGGATGGTGAATTGAGAAAGGCAATTCAATCACAGTTGGTGAAGTCTAAAGACGCAGCTAATTTGTCGCCGCTGTGGAATCCGAAAAAGTTTGCTGGTGATATGTATGCGGTGTTTGAAAAATTGTGTAAAATCTGAATACATAGTATGATGTCCGCTGGAACGACCGCGAGTACATAGGTTTGATCGAAGGCTATTTAACTGCTCACTAATGACTAATGACTAATGACTCATGACTAATGACTCATGACACACCCAACTATTAAGTTTTTGAAACAGCCGACTTCGGAAGCTTGGGTCGAACAGGCGATCGCCCATTTAGATACAATCTTATTAGATCATTCTCACTGCGAGCGGAAAGCAGCGGGAGTAGCGTTAAATTTAATGTTTCGCTACCCAGCGCGGGAAAAATTGGTGAGGATGCTAACAGCCATCGCCCGCGAAGAATTAGAGCATTTCGAGCAAGTCAACCAGCGGTTAGAACAGCGCGGCATCGCTTTGGGCCCTTTGGCCGCGCCTCCCTACGGTGCCGGCTTGTCGGGCCAAATTCGCAAGCATGAACCGGAGAGACTTTTGGATTCTTTGTTGGTTTCTGGTTTGATTGAAGCGCGGAGTCACGAACGGCTGGGTCTGCTGGGCGAGCGCTGCCCCGACGCCCAATTGGCTAAGTTTTACCGCAGTTTGATGGCTTCGGAAGCGCGCCATTACGGGGTATATTGGATTTTGGCCACAACTTATTTCGATCGCGCTCTTGTGATGGAGCGACTGGAGGAATTATCATTGGTAGAGAGCGAGTTGCTGGCAACTCTTTATCCTGAACCGAGAATTCACAGTTAAAAGTTGGGTGCATTTAAAGACTGTACAATACCAAAAATCAGTAAATTTACAGTTGCTAAAGTCAAAAAATAAGTATACTTCACAACAACCGATGAAAACCCAACATCTCGATTTTTTAATTCGCTCCTGGGAAACGCGCGATCGGGCTGAGGCGTTCCATTTAATTAAGGATGTTTTAGCAGAGTACGGTTTAAAATGCGAACCTCACGGAGCAGATCGAGATGTCTATGATGTAGAACTACACTATCAGAAGAAGGGCGGGGAATTTTGGGTAGTTGAAAAGCACGATCGAATAGTCGGTACAGCCGCTTACTATCCCATCGAGCGCGGGAAGAATGCTGTGGAAATTCGCAAAATGTATATTTTGCCCGCAGCAAGGGGACAAGGTTTGGGGAAATTTTTACTGCAAGAATTGGAAAGTAAAATTATCGCTCGCGGCTTTGATGAAATCTGGATCGAAACTGCTAGCGTTCTCAAAGAAGCTGTTAAAATGTACGAAACTAGCGGATATCTGCCGACAACGGGTGTTGAGACGCCAAGGTGCGATCGGGTTTACGTAAAATCTCTAGGTTAGAAGCAAAGTCTAAGAAACCGGGTTTCTGAGAAAATCTCGGTTGGTGGCAAAATATCTCGGAAGAAACCCGGTTTCTGGGAAGTTTTCTGGGGATTTTGCAAAGTGTAAAGTCTAAGAAACCGGGTTTCTGAGAAAATCTCGGTTGGGTGGCAAAATATCTCGGAAGAAACCCGGTTTCTCTTAATTTTGCATTGGGTTTTAATTTCTTTTTTGTCGCATAGGAATCTCGATCGCAAATTCGGAACCTTCTCCCAATACAGAATTGCACGTAAGCTCGCCGCCGTGTTTTTCTACGACAATAGAGTGCGAAATCGCCAATCCTAAGCCTGTGCCTTTGCCGATGGGTTTTGTGGTGAAAAATGGGTCAAACAAGCGCCGTTTCACGTTTTCGCTCATCCCGGGGCCGGTGTCAGCTATCCGCATCGCCACGCAGTTATTGTCGGTTAGTTCGGTGCGGATCGTAATTGCGAGATTTTTGGTAGTGCGATCGGGTTTATTCATCTCCATTTCCAAGGCGTCGATCGCATTGCTCAACAAATTCATAAATACTTGATTTAACTGACCGGGATAACATTCAACTAAAGGCAAGTTACCATATTCTTTAATCAGATCGATTGGCGGGCGATCGGGTTTATTTTTGAGGCGGTTTTGCAAAATCATCAGCGTGCTTTCAATGCCATCGTGAATGTCAACTTGTTTCATTTCGGCTTCGTCAAGTCTTGAGAAAGTCCGCAGGCTCAAAACTATGTCGCGGATGCGATCGGCTCCGACTTTCATAGATGCTAAAATTTTCGGTAAATCTTCAACAATATAATCAATTTCAAAGGCTTCTCTGGCATCTAAAATTGTGGGGCTAGGCTGCGGGTATTCCTGCTGGTAAAGTTGCAGGAGTTTGAGCAAATTTTTAGTGTATTCGCTGGTGTAGCTGAGATTGCCGTAGATAAAATTAACTGGGTTGTTAATTTCGTGGGCGACACCTGCGACTAACTGTCCCAAACTTGACATTTTTTCACTTTGAATTAATTGAGTTTGGGTTCGTTGGAGTTGGTGCAAAGTTTGTTCTAGCTGTTGAGTTTGAGCTTGAGCTAATCGGGCTGCTGTGCGGGTTTGATCGTAGAGTTCGGCGTGGTCGATCGCGATCGCAATTTGAGCGATCACCGCTTGCATCAGTTCGACTTCCGAATCGCTCCAATTTCGCGCCGACAGAGCCTGATAGCAGGTAATCGCGCCAAGATCGCCGTCAGCAGTATGAATTGGCAGCGACAGCACTGATTTAACTTTTATTGCCTGGAAAGCAGCGCGCAATTCTGCATCTTCAAAAGTGCTAACATCATCTATTCGCAGAATTTCTCGGCGTAAAATTTGCTTGACTCCTGCACTAGATGTGTCCTCTACGACATAAGTACCTAGCAAACTTGGTAAAGCTGCATTTTTGGCTTCATAAACTATTTCCCAAACCGGAGGATGGCTGTTGGGGCGATACCAAGTGAAGATGCACCAATCGAGCTGCATTAAATTGCGAATTTCTTGAACTGCGGTTGCTAAAATTGTGTCTAAATCTAAAGAATTGCGGATTTGGTTGGCAATTTGATTGAGCAGTTGTTCTCTCTGAGCTTGCTGTCTGAGGGCTTGTTCCGATCGCACTAATGTTTCTTCTGCAAGTTTGCGCTCGGTTAAATCTTGGACGACGGCTTGGATAATTTTTTGATTTCCAACTTCGATGACTGTCAGCACGACTTCTGCGGGAAAATCAGTACCGTCTGAGCGCTGGTGAACCCAATCAAAACGGTTATTGCCGCGTTTCAAGGCGAGATCCATCATTTCCTGGGCCATGCTCAAAGAATCTCTACCGTTGGGTTGGAAAGCAGGCGAAAGCTGGCCGGGGTGTTTGCCGTACAACTGTTGCGGGGAGGTGCAACCAAATAGTTTGAGGGTGGCGGTGTTGGCATCGCAGATGCCACTGTCGTATAACATCAAAACGGGCAAACTGGTTAATTCGTAGAGCGATCGAAATTTGGCTTCCGACTGCTGCAATGCGGCTTCTGTTTGCTTGCGATCGGTAATGTCGGCCACCATTGCCAAAGCGCCCGCATAGCGTCCCTGTTTGTCAGGCAAGGGATTAGTAGAAACCATCGCCCACAAGTCGCTGCCGTCTCGGCGGCGGAACTTAAAATCGTGCTGTTCGCTAATTCCTTGACTGCGGCGGTTGAGATTGGCTTGGGCGATCGCCATGCCTTCTGCATCCATGAAAGCAAATAGCGGTTGTCCGATCGTTTCCTCTGGAGTGCAGCCGAGCATATTGGCCATTTTTTGGTTGACAAAAGTAGTTTTACCCTCCGTATCTACGATCCAAATTCCTTCGTCTGCTGTCTCGACAATACACCTGTATTTTTCCTCGCTTTCCCTGAGCGCTTCTTCTGCTAATTGGCGAGCCGTAATGTTTTGAGTCATCAGCAATCCGCCGGTGATTTCTTGCCGTTCGTTTCTGACTGGCAAAGTATAAGCGAGGTAAATGCGATCGCGGTAAGTAAATTCTGTAACAACTGTTTCTCCAGCCAGTGCCGCCCGATAATTTGGCTCGACAGCACCGCAAAAATCCGGCTCGAATACTTCCCAGATTGTCTTGCCTTCCATCAACTCTTTGGAAAGCCCCACTGCTGCTAATTCTGTACCTTCTACCAGGGTGAAGCGCAGGTCGCGATCGAACAGCATCACCGCACCGTTAGGAATGTTGCTTGCCATCGTGCGGTAAAGCTGTTCGCTTTTTTGCAGTGCTGCTTCTGCAAGTTTTCGATCGCTAATGTCAATCACAACTGCACCGATGCCGATCGCCTCGCCATCTTTGTCGAGCAGGGGAAAATAAGAGCCCGTCAGGTGTTGGACAAACCCCGGCTTTCTTGGATTGTCACCGCTCATCTCGATGTTAATTAGGGGAGCTTTCGTTCTCAAAATTTCTTCGTACAAAGGCTCTACCATTGGAGCGCTCTCGGGCAATATTTCGCGTATAGTCTTGCCGATATGCTCGGCTGGACTAAAGCAATTTATTTCTGCTAGAAATTGATTTATTTGCACGTACCGCAGTTGGGAGTCCAAAATGCAAATTCCCGCCGGCGCCTCCTGCAAAAAAGCATCGAATAGTGCTTGTCTCCGTGCTAATTCTTGTTCTAAATCTTTGCGATCGCTAATGTCCCTGATGCACCCCACACTCCCAAAGACTTTGCCCTTAACGTCTTTCATCAGAGAAATTGACAAGTGCGAGCCGAAGTCTTCCCCTGACTTGCGCTGCATTGTAATTTCTAGTTCGCACTCGCCTTTTTCTTGTAACGGTTGAGCCACTAATTTTAATATTAATTCCCGCTGTTGCGGCGGATAAATCAGACCTATATGTTGACCTATAACTTCACTTTCATCGTAGCCGTACAACCTTTGAGCGGCTTTATTCCAACTAATGATTGAGGCGTTCGCATCCGTACAAATTACGGCTTCGCCAATTTGGTCTATTATCTGATTTTGTAGTTGCAGTTGCGATTTTGCAAGTTCGAGTTCGGCGATTTTTTCTTGGAGTAGTTCCTGAGTTTTTGCCAGTTCAGCAGTCTGCTTGGCCAGCAATTTTTCTAGTTGTGAATTGCTGTGCGGCGGCGCTGAGTCCAGATTTTTGTCCCGAGTATTAAAAATTTCTTCAGCACTCAGCCAAATCGCGCACTCTCCCTCTGTTTCAACTGCCACTTCGGAAACTCGCACGGGTACGAGATGGTTGCTTTTATGTTTGTATGCTGCTTCGCACGGGCCCGTGCAGCTATTTTTAGCTTGACTTTTTAGATATTTTTCTGGGCCAGCGCACTCTGTTTGCAGAATTTCCCAGTAATTGAGCTTGAGAGTTTCTGCAACTGTGTAGCCGATAATGCTTGCAAAAGCTGGATTTACATCTAGAAAAGTCCCGTCTGTCCGGCACAATGCCAGCCCCAGCGGGCACATTTCTAACAATTTGCTGTTGCAGCGATCGATCCGGTCTTCTCCTAACTGGCTTTGCATCTGACCTAGCTGGGCTTGGGTTATATAATTATATCTTTTTATCTTGTTTATTGCTGTGATTTTTCTCACTCAGTAAGGAAGTTCGTCCTCGTTGCCGAACTTCCCTCTATCCCGTACATTGTTCGGAAGAGCCGAACTTCCTTCCATCCTTTACATCCGTTACATCGGTTAAATAATCCGTTGCCGAACTTCTATTAATCGCGGGCGATACCTTCGGATCGGGCGGCCAACTGCACGGCACCGGCGACAGCAATGGCAACTCTTTCGTCAAAAACTGACGGTATAATGTGTTCTTTGTCAAGCTGGGAAGGGCTGACTAAAGAGGCGATCGCGTAAGCTGCACCCAAATACATACTTGTGGTAATCGTGCTAGCTTTGCAGTCCAAAGCACCTCGAAATATCCCCGGAAATGCCAAAACATTGTTAATTTGATTCGGGTAATCGCTGCGCCCGGTGGCGATAATCGCCGCATCCTCCATAATTAATTCTGGCTGAATTTCGGGAATGGGATTTGCCATGGCAAAAACAATCGGATTTTCGGCCATGGAACGCACCATCGAGCGAGTGAGCACTCCCGGGGCGCTGACACCTAAAAATACATCCGCACCGGCGATCGCATCTTCCAAAGTACCGCCCGAAGGCACAGCAAATTCCAGTTTTTCTGGGTTCATATCCGTGCGGTCTTTGGAGAGGACACCTTTGGAGTCGCACATGATGATGTTTTCGGCACCGGCTTTGCGCAGCAAGCGGGCGATCGCGACTCCGGCCGCACCTGCTCCGTTAATCACCATACACACTTCTGCGATTGATTTTTTCACGAGTTTCAACGCATTAATTAATGCTGCCAAACTGACAATCGCAGTGCCGTGCTGGTCGTCGTGAAAAATCGGAATATTTAAGGTTTCCCGCAATCTTGCTTCAATTTCAAAGCAGCGGGGAGAAGAAATATCTTCGAGGTTAACGCCACCAAAAACCGGAGCGATATTCTGCACTGTGCGAATAATTTCGTCTGTATCTTGGGTGTTCAAACAGATAGGAAAGGCGTCTATTCCGGCAAATTCTTTAAATAGCATGGCTTTGCCTTCCATGACTGGCAGTGCGGCTTCCGGCCCCAGGTTTCCCAGTCCTAAAACAGCGCTGCCGTCGGTAACAATGGCAACAGTATTTTGTTTGATTGTCAGGTTGTAAACTTGTTGGGGGTCATTGGCGATCGCAGTACAGATGCGGCCGACTCCTGGGGTGTAGGCCATTGCCAAATCCGACTGGCGTTTGAGGGAAATTTTGCTTTCTACGGTGATTTTGCCGCCCCGGTGCAAGTTGAAAGTGCGATCGTACACGTCGATCACTTTGATATTCGGCAGCGCTTTCACTGCTTGGACTATTTCTTCGCTGTGCTCAGTGCTCGAAGCATCGACGGTGATATCGCGAACTGTAGTGGCGCGGGTTTGCTCGATCAAGTCGATTTGGCCGAAGTTGCCGCCCACAGATCCGATCGCGCTGGTGACGCTAGCGAGCATTCCCGGCTGGTTCGGCAGAGCAACGCGAATCGTTAAACTAAAGCTAGGGTTCGGTGTCAGTTTTACCATGATGGCTTGATTTGAGATTTTAGAATTGCAATCTTAGATTTTATCGCCAATGTTAGGCATAAAATTTAATAATTCAATTTTTCAACTGAAATTTTTAACAAATTCTATGAGCCTGAGATGCGATCGCACTATATATCCCCGTAGGGTGCGTCAGTTTCAATGTGTTTAAATTGTGTCAAAACTTGGGACTGACGCACCCTAACTTTGTGGTGTGCCAGTTTCAATGTGTTTTAACTGGAGCGAAACTGCAGGCTGACGCACCCTACTAACTATCTATTTTTCCCCATATTTCTGCTCGCTGCAAACTTAATGAATATCAAGCAAAACTCTATTTTGCAGCAATAAGTAAATCCACCTGACTCAACATAATACCATTTTGACAAAAGATTGCTACACAATAAATGTTGTGTTTGTTTATAAAACCATTGCGATCGGTTGCGGATCTGCTGATCCGTTACATCCGTTACATCCGTTACACCATCCGTTGCCGAACTTCCTTCTTCTTACCGCCTAATTTCTGCTGCTGTCTTTTAAAGCGAGACACCCAGAAGAGTTGATGCGGCTTTTTGGCGGCCTTTATTGGGGAGGTAAAAAGTAGATGCACCGCTGTTTGAGCCGGCAGGTAAAAATCAGATCGACTGACAAGCGGGCATGAAGGTACGTTAATTTTGCCTGCTTGTTTAACACTCTTACATAGCGAGTGCAACCTTGCTTTCGATCGAATTACCTGCACGCTTTGCCCTCTTAATTCCAGCGACTGTTACTAATAGGGAATCTACCCCGCGCCGGCAGAGGCACAGGTTCAGTCAAGCACAGCGAGTTGCTGGTTGCTAAGTGTCAATTTTAGCGATCGCTCGCAGCATCAGCACACATAATTGTAAAGAATTTGCAAGCGAGACAATCGGCGGGAACTTTTTCTAAGTCTTGCAGATCGACAGGTTGGTCAGCCTCGCTACCGGGGGGAACGATGCACAGGGCAACTTGTCCGACTCCAGCCATGAGTTCGGCAACTCGCTCTAAAATGCTGTCGATTTTGCCAATAAGTTGCTCTGCTGCATCCAGACTCGGCGCGATAATGAAAAAGGTTTTGACTCCATCGGGACAAGGGGCGAAGCCGAGGGTACACTCTCGTAATAGTGCTTGAGTCGAAAGACTCAGAGGGTCATCGAAGCGATCGATTACAGCTTGATAAAAGGCGATGGTCAGAGAACGATCGCCAAAAACAGGTTGAGATAACATAACTACTTCCTTCCGTAGAATTTGGGGGAGCATTAAAAAAATATTAACATACCTTAATGTAACTGATTTAACTAAATTATCTAGCGATCGCGATCGTTGACTAGATGTGATATTTTTGGAGTTGTGTAGCGATCGCAACTGTGATAAAATGTAGTCTGTGTTAACGCGACCAGTGATTTCGACCGCATCAGCAGCTAAAAGCTAAGTACACAAAATTTCCAAGGGGTTCCGGAAGAGGGTCCGATGGGGATCGTGGGAGGGGGGGAGAGAGGGAAAGGGGGAGAGGAAAATTATCTAAGTTGTTAGAGGATTATTGGCACAAAGTGCTTAATCTAGAGTTTAAAATAAACATCCAATCAAAATATAAAAGATGAACTCGATCGCCCACCAGTTAAAAGCAAGATTTGAAAAAGCATTCACCGCTGCATTCGGCGAAAGTTATGCAGGTGCAGATCCGATGCTAGCCGCCGCCAGCAATCCCAACTTTGGGGACTTTCAGTGCAACGCGGCGATGAGTTTGGGGAAAAAGTTAGGAAAGCCCCCACGGACGATCGCCTCGACAATCATCGAAAACCTAGATATTAGTGACATCTGCGAAACCCCAGAAATCGCCGGACCCGGTTTTATCAATTTGAAGCTGAAACCGAGTTATTTGGAAGCGCAAATTAGCGAGATCGCGGCCGACTCGCGTTTGGGGATTGAACCCGCCAAAACGCCTCAGACAATCGCGATCGACTTTTCGAGTCCGAATATAGCCAAAGAAATGCACGTCGGACACTTGCGATCGACAATCATCGGAGATGCGATCGCCCGCATCCTCGAATTTCAAGGCCACGACATACTCAGAATCAACCACATCGGCGACTGGGGCACCCAATTCGGAATGCTGATCGCATACTTGCGCGAAGTTCACCCCCAAGCCCTCACAACCGCTGACGCCCTAGACTTAGGAGATTTAGTCGCATTTTACCGCCAAGCAAAACAGCGCTTTGACACAGACGAAACCTTCAAAGAAACCGCCCGCCAAGAAGTAGTAAAACTGCAAGCAGGCGCTGAAGACACCCGCCGCGCTTGGAAATTGCTGTGCGATCAATCCCGCCGCGCATTCCAAGTAATCTACGACTTGCTAGACATCAAACTAACCGAACGCGGCGAATCGTTTTACAATCCATTATTGCCCGCCGTAGTCGAAGATTTAACCCATCTAGGTTTGCTAGTAGAAAGTGACGGCGCGAAATGCGTTTTTGTAGACGGTTTTACCAACAAAGAAGGCGAACCCCTGCCGCTAATCGTCCAGAAAACCGACGGCGGCTACAACTACGCCACCACCGACTTAGCCGCAGTGCGCTACCGCATCCAAAAAGACAATGCAAAGCGCTTAATATACGTCACAGATTCCGGACAATCCAACCATTTCGCCCAAGTATTTGCAGTAGCGAAAAAAGCCAATTGGATTCCTGAAGATGTCGAGATGGTGCACGTTCCCTTCGGTTTGGTATTGGGAGAAGACGGCAAAAGATTAAAAACTCGTTCTGGGGAAACAGTGCGGTTGCAGGATTTGTTAGACGAAGCAATTGTCCGTGCGCGCCAAGTTTTAGAAGGGATATTAAAAGCAGAGGGAAGACAGGAAACTGAGGAATTTATTGCTAACGTATCTCGAACAGTTGGTTTGAGTGCCGTTAAGTATGCCGACTTAAGTCAAAACCGCGCCAGCAACTATGTATTTAGTTACGACAAAATGCTCGCCTTGCAAGGAAATACTGCTCTATATATGCTGTATGCTTACGCGCGCGTGCAGGGAATTCGCCGCAGAGGTGAGATTGATTTTGACAATTTAGATGCTGGTGCGAAAGTAATTTTGCAATCCGATGCCGAGTTGGTATTGGCAAAGCATTTATTGCAGTTGAATGAAGTTATAAATTCTGTTGGCTGCGATTTGTTGCCGAATCGGATTTGTCAGTATTTGTTTGAATTAAGTCAAAAGTTCAATCAATTTTTTGAGCAGTGTCCAGTTTTGAAAGCTGAGGAACCGTTGCGGAGTTCGCGGCTAATTTTGTGCGATTTGACGGCGAGGACTCTGAAATTGGGTTTGGAGTTGTTGGGGATTCAGGTATTGGAGAGGATGTAATTTTTTCATTTCTCAAAAGCTGTAGGGTGCGTGAGAGTGATAAATATTTGAATCTAGGTGATGAGACTGTTTGCACTCACGCACCGCCTCAAGTATTGAACAATACCGATGCAACCGGAAATTAGATTATTTTAACCGCCGAGCGACGGCGCTCAAAAGCAGCATCTGAGTTTTGCAAATATAGAACCCATTTGGGATCTATAGCTCCGCCAAAGGCTCCTTCGCCAACCGTTTAAGCATCAGTCGGAGGAAACGCAAATTGAGCTTAGCGGTCGCATGAGCCAGCGTCCGCTCAAAATTCTTGACCCAACTCTTATACCGTTCTACCCAGGCATTCGACCGTTCAATCACGATCGCGAGTCGGGATGACGACAAATTCCGTCTTCCCTTGCTCCTCCTTTTGAGACTTGGTGGGCTTGGGCGCTAATTCAAACTGAATTTTAGTCACGATCGGGGGATATATCTGCTCGATCGCGGTGGTCAGCACCACTGGATGATAGCCTTTGTCAAGCAGGATAGTGATTTTAGGCACTGGAGTCCGGTTTATCCTTGAAGTAATCAAGGTTGTGTGCCAGCATCTCAATTAAACCCTGGTCATCCGATACATTAGCTTTGGTGCAGTGGATGAAGAAAGGGAATCCTAGACTATCGACAGCCAGATGCCTTTTGATGCCGTTGGTGGATTTGTAGAAACAAAACCCTTTCGATTCTATCCCAGCATTACAGGTGTTTTTCACAACTTGCGAGTCAATCAGAAGCAAGGTTGTCCACTTGGTTTTTTTTACTTGTGTTCGCACCTGAGCCTGCAAAGCATCCCTGATTTGCTCCAGAACTCCGGCTGACCGCCACTGCTTGTAGTGTCAGAATACGGTGGAGTAGGGCGGCAGGTCTTTCGGCAGGTCGCCCCAGTTGCAACCGTTCTTCCGTTGATACAAGATGCCATTCAGGATTTGTCGCTTTGTCCGCTCCCGGCGGTCTGGTGCTTTTCTTTTGGGGCAGGAGTGGCTGAATGATTTCCCACTCTTTGTCGGTTAAATCGCTGGAGTATGGCATTTGTCCTCGATTCTAGCTCCTCATCCAAGAGCCCAAATAGATTCTATATAACTGAGATTCACCAACCACCTGCTTGTGTGATGGTGAAGCGGGCGATCGAGCCTCACACCCCAACCCCAGCCT